>JAAUQA010000429.1 GCA_012032855.1 Candidatus Competibacteraceae bacterium | reverse complement strand
GGCACCGTCCAAGACCGGATCGGGGGGCAATGGCTTGATCGATTCATGAGGCAGATGGCGTTCGATCCGCACCCCCATCGCTTTGGTGCCCTCGCGGTAGAGCGACAAGTGATCGGTCATCCGGGCCGCGATTAACAGGCCGAGTTCTTCGACATCGCCTTCTTCGAGATCGACCGCGTCGCCGGTGATATTGAATCCCCGCCAGTCCAAAGCGTCCGCCAGAAAAGTCAGGTCCACCACAAAGCGGTAAATGCCGTTGCGCATCACCGCCTCCACCAGCGTTTCACCATGATGGCCGGCGACTTTGGCGAAAATCTCTTCGGCAGCGACCGATAATCCGGTAAATACCGAGGAAGGAAAGCCGAAGTTTTCCCCGGCGGATTGCACGCACTGGATGAGGGTTGGAACGTAACGCGTGTCTGCCGGCAGTTTTAGTGTCACCGGGCCATGTTTGGGTGAGTATCGGATCGTGGTGCTCATAGGCAAACGCTGTTTTCGGAGTAATGGAAATCAAATACACCCAGGGCTAGCATGGTTCAAGTGGGGTGAAAGCGTGGCTCAACCGATTACGAGACCGACCACCGCGCCGGTCATGCAGGTCGCCAAGGTCCCGGCCAGGATGGATTTTAGTCCCAGTTCGACGATTTCCGCACGCCGTTCAGGCGCCATGGCGGTTAAACCGCCCAACATGATGCCGAGACTGCCGAAATTGGCAAAGCCGCATAAAGCATAGACCAGTATCAAGCGGCTGCTCGGACTCAAGGCGGATTCGGGCAGTTTAGCCAGGGATAGATAGGCGAGTAATTCGTTCAGTACGGTTTTGATCCCAAGCAGTTGGCCCGCTGTAGCGGCTTCCTGCCAGGGAATGCCCATCAACCAAGCGACCGGAGCCATAACCCAACCCAACACACGCTGCAAGCTGATCGCCTCACCGCTGAATGCAGGCAGTAACGCCAGTAGTTGATTAACCAAGCTGACTAATGCGACGAACACTAACAGCATCGCTACGATATTGGCCAGCAAGCGCAGTCCGGCCAGCGTGCCCTGAGTGACAGCTTCCATGCTGCTGGTGGCTTCCTGGAGAATGTCCAGTTGGCCGGAGGTGCTGGCGTCGGTTTCCGGCACCAGCAGATGGGCCATTAGCAAGGCCGCTGGGGCGCTGATCAACGAAGCAGTGAGGATATGGCCCAGCGCATCGGGCAACACAGTGCTCAGGAACGAGGCGTACAACACCATCACCGTTCCCGCGATGGTAGCCATGCCGCAGGTCATCACGGCAAACAACTCGGCGCGCGTCAAACGAGTCAGATAGGGGCGAATCAACAATGGCGCTTCGATCATGCCGACGAATACATTGGCCGCCGCCGCCAGTCCCAGCGCGCCGCCGATCCGCAGGGTACGTTGCAGAAACCAGGCGAATCCGCGCACGATCAGCGGCAAAATCCGCCAATAAAACATCAGCGAAGACAAGGCGCTGATGACCAAGACCAACGGCAAAGCGCGGAAGGCCAGCACGAAGCTGGCTCCGGCATGAGTTTCCTGAAAGGGCAGTTCGCCGCCGCCGAGAAAACCGAACACGAAGCTGGTGCCGGCGCGAGTGGCGGTCTCCAACGCCATAATCGCCTGGTTGAGTAAGAGAAAAAAGGCCTGGAAGAGCGGCAGTTTGAGCATCAGGACAGCCAGCATAAACTGCAGCAACAGGCTGATGCCCACAGTTGAGAGGCTCACTGCCCGGCGGTTCTCGCTGAACAGCCAGGCAAGGCCAGAGAAGCACAACAGGCCGAGAAGCGCTTGGATGATCATGCGCTACAACGCACCCCGGCGTGGGCGCGTCTGCGCCTTTTACGCAAAGGTATCGGTAAAGCCGATCTGTTTGTGCGTCCCGTCGCAAAACGGTTTATTTTTCGAAGCGCCGCAGCGGCACAGGAATGCTCGATCACATTGATAGCGGTTTTTCCCGTCGGCACCGACCACTTCCACTGGGCCTCTGATCACCAGCGGACCGTGGTTGGACGGAGTAATTTTCAGCGCCTTTTCCTTATCGGGAGACTCCGAAGTTTTGGTGACATCCGCCCCCAATGCACCGCCGTCCTTGAAACCCACTTTGGCATGACTGTTGTCGCAAAACGGTTTGTTCTTGGAGGCACCACAACGACACAAGGTCATTCGGGTATCGGAAATGACCACTTCGCCGTTAGGGGTCAAGATTTCCAATTTGCCTTGCACATTGAGCGGGCCGTTGGCAATCGGTTTTACGGTATTGGTGGCCGGTACCGGCTCCGGTTCGCCGCCGTCGCGCCGTTCGAACTGTAAAGCGCCCGACGGACATTTCATCACCACAGCGGCGATGGCATCGGGTGTGGCAGCGTTAGGATCGATCCACGGTTTGCGTTTAACGTCGAATACTTGCGGTAGTCCGCGCACGCATTCGGCAGCATGGATACAGCGTTTCACATCGTATAAGACGGTGATGTTGTCGCCGACATGTTCTTTCTTGTTGGCCATTAGGCGGCTTCCTCTTCGGGATGGGTAACTGATGATTGACGATTCGCGGTGGTATTCGAGAACACGAACCCAAACAAGCCCCCGCTGTACTGCACACCGCTCAATTGGGTTGATTTGGCATACTAACGCTAGGCGAGGCCATAGCGCAATCACGCTTGCGCGTATCACGATGTCAAGACTATTCAAGGTGGGATAGGGTATAAAAATGACAGCCCAAGAAATTGCACGATGTAATCCTTGGGGTTACGCTGCATTATGTGGTTAAACGCTTTGTGCATAAGGGACTTGCTTGGTTCCCGAATTGCCGGAATGCGATTAGAATCTGACGGATAGTACTAGTGAGAACATTATCTCTATGACCTAACCGTATCATCATCCGAAAATGGGCACGCATCACAACTTATCCGTTTACAGCGCGCAACGCGGTCTGACGTGCATACAGCGCCTTTTCCCCACCTTGTCCTGCATAACGCGCTGCCAGAGTCACTCTGCGACGAACTGATTCACAGCTATCCTCCATTGGAAATGCTCGGCGTTAATAAAAAGAAGAACAACAAACGTTGGAATTACTCCGCTCATGAAACACTGCGTGATCCCCAAATTCCATCGCTGTGGCGCGATTTCGTTCGTTATCATTGTTCAGCTGCTTTTTTCACGATGTCATTGAGGTGCTTGGTGATAACATCGTCAAACACTACCCTGAGTTATTCCCTTCACGCGAACAGCTCCTGAAAGCGGAATCGGGGATACGCAATATTGACCGGTTTCCCGACAAAACCATCCTGTTGGACGCACAAATTAGCGGTAATACGCCTGTCAGGCGGCCTACCTCAGTCCGTCCTACCCATATCGATCTGGGCAATAAACTGTTCTCCGGCCTGTTTTATTTAAGGCAAGACGACGATCCAACTCAGGGTGGTGATCTGACCCTTAGCCGATTTCGGTCAGATACTGTGCAACGCGCGGAAAAACTGGCTTGTTTTGAAGGGGTGTATGTAAAAGACCGCTACACGGAGGTTGTTAAAACAGTCCGGTATGCGAAAAACACGTTGGTTCTATTTCTCAACACGCTGGATTCTCTGCATGGTGTTACTGTGCGTGAATCCTCGTCCTATTGTCGTTTATTCCTGAATTTAGTCGGCGAGGTCAATGCCGTATTGTACCCGGTTGGGAATTTCCCCACGCCTAAAGCAACAACCCAGGCATAACCGATCATTGTGACCCGATACGGCGGTTTCAAGTGAACCGCCGTATTCATTGTAAATGGTCCGCAATTTTTGAAAAAATCGGATTATATCTTTTAAAAACAATACAAT
>JAAUQA010000428.1 GCA_012032855.1 Candidatus Competibacteraceae bacterium | reverse complement strand
GGCATTGGCGAATTGGGCGCCCGTTAAAACGCTCTGCCGAAATCGGCTCCGCTTAAGCGCGATTCCGACAAATCCGCACCGGACAGATTAACGCGCATTAACACGGCTTCCCGCAAATCTACTTCACGCAGATCGGCGTTTTGTTTATCGCAACCCAACCAATTGACCCGCCGGGCCGGCGGATCGTCGCAAGCCGCCCCAGCGGAAGGCCCGGCAACGAGCAAGAAAGCAACAACAACGAACCGGTACGCATTAACAGTCATCGGGCAGTACGCCTTAACGTTTAGGGAGTGAAAACCAGTTTAGCCACCTCCCGGAAATGGCTGACGAAGTGTACCACCAGACCTTGACTGATGTGCTCCGGTAATTCCTCGTAATCACCGCGATTAGCCTCCGGCAACAGCAATTCGGTGATCTTGTTGCGGCGCGCAGCAATGATTTTCTCGCGTACACCACCGATTGGTAGCACCTGACCGGTCAAGGTGAGCTCGCCGGTCATCGCCAGGGGGGCCGGCCGGTTTTTCATCGCGGGCCAGCGACAGCAGCGCTGTAGCCATAGTGATACCCGCTGCTCGGACCATCTTTGGGCGTCGCGCCTTCCGGCACATGTAAATGCACATAAGCTTCGTCGAAAAAGTCCGGGTCAGCTTTGAAATCCCGCAAGTGTGAACTGACATAACTGTACGCAATACTGGCCGACTCCTGCATGACCTCGCCCAAGCGCCCGGTCAGTTTAAAACCCCGGTTCTTAGTGTGGACGCGGGTCGCTTCAATGTTCAACGTCGCCCCGCCTAACGGCGTCCAAGCCAAACCGGTAACAATACCCACTCCGGCGGTCGGTTTCTCCTTGCGAAACGGCGGTTTCACCCAAATAATCCTCAACATTTTTCACCCCGACCCGGATCGACGTTTTTTCATCGTTCACGACTTTAACCGCCGCTTTACGGATAATCCGTCCCAATTGTTTTTCCAGGTTACGCACCCCGGCCTCCCGCGCATACCCTTCAATGACCTGACGTAGCGCCGTATCGGTCAGCTTGAGACGCTTGCGCGGCATACCGGTCCGTTCCAGCAAGCGCGGCCACAGGTGATTTTTAGCTATGGCCATTTTCTCGGCGGCGATATACCCCGAAAGATGGGTCGTCTCCATCCGGTCCAGCAACGGTCCCGGAATCGTATCAAGTTGATTGGCCGTGCAAATGAACATGATTTTGGATAAATCGAAACGCACATCCAGATAATGATCCAGAAAATCGCTGTTCTGTTCCGGATCAAGCACTTCTAATAATGCTGAAGCCGGATCGCCATGATAAGACGCACTGATCTTGTCGATCTCATCCAACATGATTACCGGATTAGCGTATTGCGCTTCCCGCAACGCCTGAATGAATTTACCCGGCAACGCGCCAATATACGTCCGCCGGTGGCCTTTGATTTCCGCCTCATCGCGCATCCCGCCGAGACTCAGCCGATAAAACGGCGCCCCAGAGCGGCAGCCACTGAACGACCGATGGACGTTTTGCCCACCCCCGGCGGACCGACCAGCAACAGGATAGAACCGGCGATTTGACCCTTCAACGCGCCCACCGCCAGGAACTCGATGATGCGGTCTTTGACGTCTTCCAACCCATCATGATCCCGGTCCAGAATCTCCCGGGCATGTTGGAGATCTAAATTATCGGTGGAATACACTCCCCACGGCAGGTCGGTGATCGTATCCAGATAATTACGGGTAACGGCGTATTCCGGCGATCCGGCTTCCAAAATGGATAATTTATCCAGCTCATCCTGGATGCGTTTCATCGCCGCTTCCGGCACCTCGCGCTGCTCCAGCCGCTCCTTGAAGCGCTCCACATCGGCGGTGCGATCATCCTTGGCTAGGCCTAGCTCCTGTTGGATCACTTTAAGCTGTTCGCGCAGAAAAAACTTGCGCTGCTGCTCGGTCATCTTTTCTTCGACCTGTTTGCGAATCTTGGACTGCAGCTTTGCCACTTCCAGTTCTTTTTTGATCAGCACCACAACCTTTTTCATGCGCTCCAACACCGGCGCAGTTGACAGAATGTCCTGCATGTCTTCCTTGCTGGCGGTGGTTAAGTTGGCGGCGAAATCAGCCAACGGCGACGGGTCGTTGGTGTTGAACCGACTCAGGAAGAATTTCAATTCCTCGGAATACAACGGATTCAGCGGGATCAATTCTTTTAAGGTGTTCACCACCGCCATGGAATAAGCCCGCAGTTCCTCGGTGTTGACGAAGTCGCTGTCGTCCAAATACTCCACGCATACCCGATACGGCGGGACAGCGGACAGCCAGCGAGTGACGCGAAAGCGTTTCAACCCTTGTGCAATGAACTGAATCCTGCCATTTTGCCGAGCTAAATGATGAATACGAACCACTGTGCCGACCGGATAGAAGTCGTCGGTGGTGGCTTGCTCGGGATCATCCGGTTTAACTAAGATCAGCCCCACGGTGTGATGATCGTCACGGGCTGCTGCTTCCACAGTCGGCAACCAGGGGTCTTCGTTAAGTACAATAGGCAAGGCTTGAGCGGGAAAGAAGGGACGCTCCGACAGCGGCAACAAATGCAGCGTCGTGGGCAGCATATCGGTCGCGACAGCAATGTCTTGATTAGATTTGACTTCTGCGTCCTGAACGATTTCGGCTTCAGCTTCGGCTTCGATGGTGTCGTTTTCAGTCATGATGGATTCGAGGACAAGTTATTTAGCTGTCATTTTAGATGCGGTCAGCAACACGCTTTATCAAGCCCAGCAGTTGGATTACACAACTGCCGCTTTGCTAAACAGTTTTAGGAGCCCGTGGTGCAATACAAATTATTAGAGTCGACATACGGGTATGAAGGCTTTTTCAAGCTAGAGGTACTCCGCCTGCAGCATGAATTATTCGCCGGTGGTTGGAGCCCGCCGATTATCCGCGAATGTTTGGAACGTGGTCATGCCGTCGCTGTATTACCGTATGACCCGCTGCGGGATGAAGTGGTCCTGATCGAACAATTTCGTATCGGCGCGCTGCATACGCCAAGCGGTCCGTGGTTGCTGGAAGTGGTCGCGGGCATCATCAAACCGGGTGAAGCTAGACTGGATGTGGCGCGGCGCGAGACTCAAGAGGAAATCGGTTGCGAATTATTGGACAGCGTGCCGATTTGCGAGTACCTAGTCAGTCCCGGCGGCACCTCCGAGAATATCGCCCTGTATTGTGGTTGGATTGATGCTTCCCAAGCCGGTGGTATTCATGGTTTAGCCGAGGAGCACGAAGACATCCGCGCCCAGGTATTGCCCCGCCAAGAAGCGCTACAGTTGTTACGTAGTGGTCAAATCATATCAGCGACACCATTAATCGCTTTGCAGTGGCTGGAAACGCATTACCTCGATTTACAAACCCGCTGGGGTCAAAACGCCGAATAATCACCCGGATGCCAGATTTTCACTTTAAAGCCCTGCTCGTTCACGTCACGCCGCACCGGAATATCTTGGTGTTAGCCGTGTTATTGATGTTGGGTGAAAGTGCCATCGCGCTAGCCAACCCCTGGATCGCCGGTTTGTTCACCCAACGCATATTGGAACCCACTGCAGCGACCAACTTCGGTTTACCGTCGCTATTGGCACTGTGGGCGTTGTTGCTGGCTGCGCAAAGCGGACTTAGCTTTAGCAATCGCTATCTGTTGGGCCAGACCGGCGAGACTATGTTAGCCAATCTCCGCATCCGGCTTTACGATCATCTGCAGTCGCTCCCGCTGGGCTATTTTCACGACAAACGCCGGGGTGAAGTGTTAGCCCTGCTGGGTAACGATGCCCTGCAGATCAGTC
>JAAUQA010000427.1 GCA_012032855.1 Candidatus Competibacteraceae bacterium | reverse complement strand
CCCGGTCAGCAACCCAGTCGTAGCCACGCCGCTCGAGTTCCTGGGCCAGTTCGCCGCCGCCGCTCCTGACGATGCGGCCGCCGGCAGCACGTGCACGCGGTCCGGGGCCACGTGATCGAGCAGCCGCTGGTAATGCGTGACCAGCACGATCGCGCGGTCCGGCTGGCGCATCCGGTTGACGCCCTCGGCCACCAGTTTCAGCGCGTCGATATCGAGCCCCGAGTCGGTCTCGTCGAGCAGCGCGAGCGTCGGCTCCAGCAGGCTCATCTGCAGTATCTCGTTGCGCTTCTTCTCGCCGCCGGAGAATCCCTCGTTGACGCCGCGGTTCAGCAGGCTCTCGTCCATGCGCATCTCGGCGAGCCTGCCGCGCACCAGGTTCAGGAACTCGAATGCGTCCAGTTCCGGCAGTCCGCGGTGCTTGCGCAGCGCATTCAGCGAGGCTTTCAGCAGGTAGACGTGTTGACGCCGGGAATCTCGACCGGGTACTGGAACGCGAGGAACAAGCCCTCGCGGGGCGCGTTCCTCCGGCGCCAGTGCCAGCAGATCGCGGCCCAGGTAGGTGACGCTGCCCGCCAGCACCTCCAGACCCGGCCGGCCGGCCAGAACGCCGGTCAGCGTGCTCTTGCCGGAGCCATTCGGTCCCATGATGGCGTGCACTTCGCCGGCACCGACCTGCAGCGACAGGCCGTCGAGGATCACGCGTTCACCGGCGCGCACGCGCAGGTCGCGCACGTCGAGAACGATTCGCTTCGATCCGCTCATCCGACCGCTCCTTCCAGGCTGACCGCGAGCAGGTTCTGCGCCTCTACCGCGAACTCCATCGGCAGTTCGCGGAACACCTGGCGGCAGAAGCCATTGACGATCATGTTGACCGCATCCTCGGCCGAGATGCCGCGCTGCAGGCAGTAGAACAGCTGGTCGTCCGAGATCTTCGAGGTGGTCGCCTCGTGCTCGACCTTGGCCGTCGAATTCTTGACCTCGATATAGGGAACCGTGTGGGCGCCGCACCGGTCGCCGATTGCAGGATGACATCCGCCGTGAAAATGAACGACAGGGTATCGACGTTGGAAGCTTCCCACCCGGCTCGAAACGCCGCCGCCCGCAATACCGTCGTGCCGGCGATCGGGATCGGCCGCTGTAAACGGCGCCGGTCGTCGCCGTGGGGGGCAGGCCATTCGTGGTGAAACGAATCGTCGCTCCCACCGTCGCCACTGCATTCGCATCCGCCGATCGCACCGGTAATTCGGCGATCGCCCCCAGCATTTGTACCGCCGATCGCTCATTGGCTTGAAAAATTTTCAGCGTCCCCGCATCAAACTGACAGCCATTCACAATCAACACCGTCAGCGCAAACTCCTGTACCGCCGTATCCTCCGACTCCAGCAATTGCCCAAAATGCCTCAACACCGCATCATCATCACAATCACTAAATAGGGCGATCGCTGCATCCCACACGGGCGCATCTGCCGCCTCAATCAAGCCATCCACCACATTCAAAAATTCACTCGGTTGACCAATCCGTGCCGCCAACTCCAATCCTTTCACCTGTGTATAGGGATCGCGATCGGTTAGCAGTTCTTGAATCGCTAGAGTTGATTGATCGGAAAGCGGCAATGGATGGCGATCGAAGTCGTCTAAGTTAATACTGTTTGATCGAATTAAATCCTCCAAACCCAAACCATAAAACTTTCCCATCGGCAGCCGCACCAGCAGCAGCAACACCGTCAACCCCGCAACGATCCAAGTAATCTGCGGCAAGCTCATCAGTGCTTCGCCATACCATAGCAGCAATCCCACCAGCGTCAATCCGATCGAATAAATTAGCCCATCACTTAATGCCCGAATGCGCGGAATAAACTCCCTCGGAATCGCATTGTAATTGAGCTGGTGGACCGGTGTATTAATTCCCTTATACAGACCATCGCCATTGATATGCAACCCGATCGCGGCGGGCAAGCCAAACTGAAGCGCTAAAGCTAACACACTCGCCAACGTTGTTAGCGGATAAACCACATTCATCTGTGCCACACCCAGACTCTGCAATGCGGGGCGAGTAAAGCCATATACCACGGCCACCTGCACCACACTGATCGCCACTCGCATGAGCCCCAAAAAGCCCGTCAGTGACTCACCCTCAAAATTTTGACCATAAATACTAAACCATAGAAACTCCGAACTCAAATAGATCATCACCATCAAAAAGCTACTACTCGCCAATAGCAACGCCAGCGGATACCGCTTTACCAATGGCGGAAAACTCTGCAACGACTCCCAAATTCCGGCCTGCTGCCGACCCGCCGATCGGGCCTGCCTCACTGGACCTTCCGAACTTTCTAAATACAGCAGTTGGCCAATACCGATCGCAAATAAAATCGGTAAACTTAACAGCAAATCGCGCGTCTGAAAATAATGCGACAATACTGTTGTCAAGCCCCCACCCAGCAAAATGCCTGCGGCTTGAGCCATACTGATATAAGGCGCATTTTGCTTATATTCCAGTGTCGTGAAGTAATCCGTTAGCAAGCTGGGATACAGCACCTTATTATGAAAATCCCACTGAAAAAATACAAAAATCAGCAACACATAATAGCCGATCGTATTTTCCTGCCGTAATGCAGTCCATAAGCCAACCGTTGCGACGATCGACCCCGCTAGAACATACCGAAATAACATCGGTCGACTATAGCGATCGACGATCTGTGAGAAAAAGCCATAGGCCGGCATCGAACATAACCCAATCAGCACAAAGGCCAGCGGAAGGTATTTTGCCCCCACATGATTGACAAACAGGGAATTGCCGATCGCCATTGACACAACGCTATAGACCGCTACCGTTACAATCAGCAGCAATAGTTGAGTCAGCCGTCCGAGTTTCCAAGCTGGCCAAGTAAATTCAAATGGACGTTTTGCGGAATCAAGCACAACTACATCACGTTAGCGGATCAAAAATCAGGATGATGAGATATTCACTTTTGGCGCTAGCGCCTCCATCTTGATTACCCCTGGCGCTTCAGCCGTTGCTGTCACAGTTACTGCGGTCGGGAACCGCAGTCGGGAGCATTACCAGCGGCGGCTGATCAGTTGGGACAAACACCATCAAAACTGCTGCCACAAGTAGAAAGACACCACCAGTGACCACCGCCGTAATTCGATTATCGTGCATCCAATGCTGCATAATCCACCCAAATCCCAGGGAAATTGCAATCTCTGGCAATACCACAAAGGAATTAAAAATGCCCTGATACATCCCCCGCTGATCCGCTGGAATGCTTTTCTCTAATAGCGCATAGGGCAGCGACAGTGTACTTGCCCGTAATATGCCAAAGCCTACCATCGGTGCCAGTAGCCAATACTGATTCTGAATCAACATCAGTGGCAGTAGACTTACCCCGCCGCTCATCAAGCAGAAACCATGCACCAGTTTGCTGCCCCAGCGCTTAGTCAACAGTGGTAACCCAAAGGAAAAACCGACACAAACTAGATTAGACAGTGCAAAACATAGCCCCGCCCATTCAATGCCCGCATTGTAAAGCGGCGAAGTTTGCTCGATCGCGCCAAAGATATTCCGTGCCACCGCTGGTGGGAAATAGAGCAAGAAGCAAAAAATTCCTAGCCAAGTAAAGCCTTGCACCCAGGCCAGTTGCTGCATCACTGCCGGTAGATGCCAAAGTAGTTGCCAGACGCTCTGCGCTTGTTTCGGTGTGACGGACGAGGACTGCTCCGGCGTTGTCGGCTCCGGTATTGTCTGGTTTAGGATGGTCGGTGGCTCGGCGATCGACGTTGCCGGCGGGTACTCCGGTGTCGTGACGATTGTCCACAGCACTGTCCCCAA
>JAAUQA010000055.1 GCA_012032855.1 Candidatus Competibacteraceae bacterium | reverse complement strand
ATTTTTTTCCTTTCGTCGGTCGTTGCGTAGCGATAATCACACGCTAATGCGAGGATATTGCCCCCCGCGACGGCATGACCGGATATGGCGCACGCGGTGGGTAGCGGCAAGGTGTATAAATCGACCAGGAGCCGATTAAATCCATACCAGAAATCGGCCATTTCACGCCGATTCAGCTCAAGAACCGTTGGAAGATCAAGGCCGGCGGAGAAAAACTTTCTGCCGCCGCACAGCACCAACCCTCGGGCCTCTTTGCCGATCTCATTGAGCAACTCGGCGAACCGCAACACCAGAGCCGGATTGATTCCATTGGTCCTGCTGGTGTTCAAGGTCAACACAGCAATCTGTCCTCGCTGTTCGGTAATGATCGGTGTCATGGCAAACTCCCGCTTATGTCTTTATAGGGTCGTACACTACCCCGCAGAATGAGGTGTGAATCATAAAGATAGTCTTCCGATTCAGCGAGCCTTGATGTCTTATCCCGAGCCAGTTGGATGAGCTTACCGCAAAGGTCGGCAGCTATCTGGTGTATCGGTAGGGCTATGGCGGTTAATCCTGAACCTCCCCACCAACTAAATGCACTGCTGTCGCTATAGCCGATTAGCGAAAAGGCGTGTTGGTCATCTTTGCTCCAGGTGGCCACTGCATTCAACATGCCTTCGCTCAAGCCGGCACCAGCGGCAACGATCGCGCTGGGTGGATGGCTTAGCGCTCTCAACCGATTGGTCGCCGCTTGCGCGAAACGGGTTCGCGGAGGGCCGCGCATGATCAATGTTGGATCAAGGGGAATGTTGCGCGCCTGCAAGGCAGATGCATAGCCTTGATACCTATCGTTACCGGAATCGAGCGCTGGTTCACCGCAAATCAAGCCGATGCGGCGATGATTCAGATCCAGGAGGCAATTCGTCGCGCTCCGTAGCGCATCAGTATCGTTAATACCGTACCAATCCGTATTCAATGCGCTATTGCGCCGGATCAACTGCGCGGTGTTTCTGGACGCTAACAGCGAGACGCTTTGTTGGGTCAACGTCGCTGTCGGCACAATAGCGATCCCCGCGCAACGTGCCGCCACCAGTTGGCGGATATGGCGTTCTTCAATATTGGGGTTATCGTCGCTTACCGCTAAGGTGAGTTGAAAATCGTGGCTGTTGCAAACCTCTGAGAATGCTTTAGCGATCTGCGCGTAAAAATTATTCTCAATATCCGGTATCAGCAAGCCAATGAGCGAGTTCTCCTCGCCTCGCATCGTTTTGGCGGCAGCGTTTGGCACATAGCCCATTTCTGCTGCCGTCCGTTGAACCAATTTTTTGGTTTTCAGGCTGATTCGTGAGCTATTGGCGAGCGCGCGCGTGACGGTTGACGGCGAAACGCCTAGCTTATTAGCAATATCTTTAACAGTAATCATTTCATTATAGAAAATACAAACGTTTGCATTATTTATAATCTTATATTGAATACTATTATTTACCCAACTAGAATTATTTTAGTGCAAACGTTTGCATTACAAAAAAATCCGTCGCTGCGCTCGTGCTTGGTAGTTTAACCCACTGGCACGCCTAAACGATGTGGCAGCCGCCTGGCAAGAGGAGTTAACACAATGAGCACCGCCATTACCCATGTTTTAGGCCGTCGGGTCTGGGATTCCAGAGGACGTCCCACCATCGAAGCGGAGGTCCGTCTGGCCGGAAGCGCTGTCGGACGAGCTATTGCACCCGCCGGGGCATCGACAGGCAGTGCCGAAGCTGTCGACAAACGCGACGGCGGCAGCGCATTTGGCGGCTATGATGTTTTGGCGGGCATCGCTGCGGTCAACGGGGAGATTGCAGACAGTCTGTGTGGACTGGATGCTACTGATCAAGCAGGTGCTGACCGGACCTTGATTGAGCTTGACGGCACCCCCAACAAAAGCCGCTTGGGCGGTAATGCCTTGATCGCCACCTCCATGGCCATTGCACACGCCGCTGCCGCCGCTGCGCGGTTACCTCTGTGGCAGTTCCTAGGAGAAGACCGCGAAGATTATTTTCTACCGTTGCCGGAAATCCAAATCTTTGGTGGCGGTGCTCATGCCGGCAGGCGGGTCGATGTGCAAGACTTCATGGTCATCGCAGTCGGTGCCAACAGTTATGCTCAGGCTTTGGAGTGGACCGCCGAGGTGTATCTTTCTGCCGGGAGGATTATGGCTGATGCAGGTCTAATGCAGGGCGTTGCTGATGAAGGCGGATTTTGGCCGGCGTTCGACTCTAATGAACAAGCTCTGGATTATCTCATGCGTGCCATCGAAGGCGCTGGCTTGACGCCGGGTGCGGACGTCGCTATCTCGCTGGACATTGCCGCAACAGATTTTTACCGAGACGGGTATTACCAACTATCAACGGACGGCAAGCGCGTAGACTCCGATGGGCTATCGGAAATGCTGTTGCAGTGGCTTGCCCGGTACCCCATCGTGTCAATCGAAGATCCGCTTGCCGAAGACGATACCCCGGCAATGGCAAAATTTACTGCCGCGGCAGGCGATAAAATCGAAGTGGTTGCCGATGATTTTATATGCACTTCGGCCACCCGCATTCAGGATGCCGCCGCTCATGGAGCTTGCAATACGGCATTAATCAAGCCCAATCAAGCTGGCACGCTCAGCGAAACGAAGGCCGCATTGGACGCGTCCCGCAAGGCTGGCTGGGAGTCCATTGTTTCAGCGCGCTCCGGCGAAACCGAAGACATCACCATCGTGCATCTGGCGGTTGGCTGGGGAGCCAAGCAATTAAAAGTGGGTTCTTTTGCCCGCTCAGAGCGATGGCTAAATGGAATGAAGGTCTTCGGGTTGCCGAAAGCTTAGGCCAAGGTGGCGGACTGATAGCCCCCCGTGAAAGCTTTCCTTGGGCTACTCTGTAAACCGATACCCGAAGTTCTCCGCAAACCGGTCTTTGAACTCTTCTAGCGTAAATTGATGATTCTGGGTGCCAGGCTTTTCGACTTTGATCGCGCCCGCCAGTGACGCGATTCGACCAGTTGTTTCCCAATCCATGTCGTGCATCATGCCGTACAACAGACCCGCCCGATAAGCGTCGCCGCAGCCGGTAGGATCGACGACTTCGCTTACCGCCGCGGAAGGAATGTGAATCCGCTCGGCAGTGGTCAGAATATACGATCCCTTGGCACCACAGGTGACAATCAAGGCCCGCACCCGCTCGGCAATGTCGGTCACCGATAAACCGGTGCGCTCCCGAATCAGTTCGAACTCGTAGTCATTCACCGTTACCCAATCAGCGAGTTCGATCAGATGCTCAAGATCAGCCGCATCGAACAACGGCATGGCCTGACCGGGATCGAAGATGAATGGGATTCCCGCTGCCTTGAATTGCTCCGCGTGAGCAAGCATCCCTTCGCGACTGTCGGGCGATACCATGCCCACGCTGATGTCCGCATCGGTCGGTACCGTGCGTTGTTCGGAAAACGCCATAGCACCGGGATGGAATGCGGTGATTTGATTATCCGCTAAATCCGAAGTGATAAAGGCTTGGGCGGTGAAACTGTTGGGTACGGTTTGAATAAACCGGCGACTGATCCCGTGGCTGTCCAGCCATTGCGCGTAAGGATCGAAATCTTCGCCTACCGTGCCCAAGGGATACCCTTCGCTGCCCAACTGCTTCAGCGTGTAGGCCACATTGCCGGCGCAACCGCCGAATTCCCGCCTCATGCTGGGCACCAGAAAGGACACATTGAGCATGTGCACCTTATCGGGCAGGATGTGATTTTTGAAATAGTCTTGAAATACCATGATCACATCGTAAGCCAGGGAACCGCAGATTAACGCCGCCATTTAGAGAGTCCTCACCAATCGAATAATAATAGAATCCACACCAGACTGGCGTTCACCAGGGTCACGAACACCGCCGCCGAACCGATGTCTTTGGCCCGACCCGACAACTCGTGATGCTCGGGGCCGATGCGGTCCACTACAGCTTCAAGGCCGGAGTTGAGCAATTCCGCGACGATGATCAATAGCAGGCTGCCAATCAGCAATACCCGTTCCACACCGCCATCGCCCAGCCACAACGCCAACGGCGTCATGACTAGGCACAGCAGGCTTTCCTGGCGGAAAGCCTCTTCATTGCGCCAAGCAGCTTTAAGACCGGCCCATGAGTAGCCGGTCGCGTTAAGCAGACGACGTAAGCCGCGATGCGGTTGATTGCCCATCAGTCGGTAGTTTTAGCGACCTGCCGATTCCACTTAGCCCAACGCTTTCAGTGCGGCGTCGTAATCGGGCTCGTCGGCGATCTCCGGCACTATCTGGGTGTACAACACCTTATCGTTTGCATCCAATACCATCACGGCACGGCTGGTGATGCCCGCAAACGGCCCGTCTTCTAACAACACCCCGTAATCCTTGGCAAAATTGCGTGAGCGCATCATGGACAGGGGTACGACATTGTCCAATTTCTCGCCGCTGCAGAACCGACCCTGAGCAAACGGCAGATCAGCGGAGATCACCAATACCACAGTGTCCGGGTGATTCTTGGCGTATGAACTGAATTTCATGGTGGATAAGCCGCACACCGGCGTATCCAGGCTAGGTACGATGTTGAGCAATTTTTTCTTGCCGGCAAATTCGCCGAGACCGACATCTTTCAGGGTGCCATCGACCAGTTTGAAATCCGGCGCTTGTGTACCGGTAGCCGGAAGTTCGCCGTTGGTGTTACATACGCTGCCTTTAAACGTCACAGTAGCCATCAGTGGGTACCTCCTATTGCTAATACAAGGACATTGATTTACTCGGTTTCCGCCGCCAGTTGGGTATAGGCGGCGGCGTCTAATAGCGAATCCAACCTGGCATCGGTTTCCAGGCGAAACAGCCAGCCCTCGCCGTAAGGTGCTTCATTGATCAATTCCGGTGCATCAATCAGCGCATCATTCACTTCTGTTATGGTGCCAGCCACCGGGCTGTAAATATCCGAAGCGGATTTGACCGACTCGATTACCGCGCATTCCTCGGCGGCGCTCACCTTGCGTCCAATGTCGGGAAGATCAACAAACACCATGTCGCCTAATAGGGTTTGAGCATGATCGGTGACGCCTATCGTGATCGTACCATCGTCATTGGATCGTACCCATTCGTGGGTGGCGGTGTATTTCAGTTCGGGGGGGATAATACTCACGGTGTTCCTCCATGCCGGGATCAAACTGAGGATAGTTCAAATAAACAACGACCATGACGCACGAAGGGTGGGTTGACCACATGTGCCTGGTGATAACTATGGCGAATAGCGACTTGGCAATGCTCACCGATATCAACCGGCACCCGTGCCAACCCGATAGCCCGATCTAAGGTCGGAGAGAATGTGCCGCTGGTAACGATACCGGTTGCGCCGCTGGCGGTAATCACTCGCTGGCGCGCGCGCAGTACCCCCCGATCTTCCAGCACCAGCCCGACCCGGACTTGTTTGACGCCCTCTTGATGCTGTTTTTCTAACGCCGCGCGGCCGATGAAGTCACGGTCTTCCGGTTCCCAGGCCACGGTCCGATCCAGCCCCGCCATGAGTGGCGTGACGTTCTCATCCATATCGTTGCCGTACAAGTTCATGCCGGCTTCCATGCGCAGCGTATCCCGCGCACCCAAACCACAAGGCTGGATGCCGGCAGCTAGCATCCGCTCCCACCATGTAGCGGCTTCTTCAGCGGGCAGCATGAGTTCCAGCCCGTCTTCACCGGTGTAGCCGGTACGGGCCAAGAACCAGTCTGCCACTTCCAGAGCGTGGTAGGGTCGCAATTCATGCAATAACATCGCTTTGTCGGCATCCAGCATACCGATCAGGCGCGTCGTCGCCTGCGGACCTTGGATAGCCAACATGACAAGATCTGCCCGCTCTTGTACCGTGGCGTCGAAGCGGCGGACCTGTTGGTCCATCCAGGCCCAATCTTTGTTACGGGTTGCTGCGTTCAGCACTAACCGATACCCGGCTGCGCCTCGATCGTAGACAATCAAGTCATCGACAATGCCGCCGGTCTTATTCAACATGCAGCTGTATAACGCTTTGCCCGGATACAAACGAGCCACATCGTTGGCCAATAAATACCGCAGAAAATCCTGTGCTTGTGGACCTGTTACATCCAGTCGGGCCATGTGGGACACATCGAACAAGCCGACATCTTGACGCACTTGTTCGTGTTCATGCACTTGCGAGCCGTAGTGCAACGGCATATCCCAGCCACCGAAATCGACCATTTTTGCGCCGAGAGCGACGTGTTGGGTAAACAAGGGAGTCTTTTCAGCCATAGTCCTCGTCTCTTGACGTTGCTCTGCTTGGGGTCAGATTAAGAGAACATAAAACCCGTTTTTGCTCAACCGGCAATTACGCTTGCCTTGCCGGCTCGGGGTGTGGCGGGTAGGAACTGCAGCCGCTCATCGTCATACACGTTTAGATCCGGGGCCAATAATTGTACGTACCGGTCGAAATACAAAAACTGTTTGAGTAATAACGCAAATTCGCGCGGAAAGTGTAATCCATGCCGTTCTCCGACCGCCACGATGTCCAGCAAAAATCGGTTGACCGGATTGTTTTTTTCAGGCGCTTGCAGAATTTGTTCGGGATCTAGGGTATTGATGCGGTTGAACAGGTTTTCCAAATCTTCCGCTAGCTTAGACAGGTTCACTTGTTCCTTGGTAATACCGATGATGAGCATGGATTCAGCGATGGTTGGATAGTCTGCCGCCGGAATCGCTTCCAACAGTGTGGCCATGGCGGACCAAGTGTCTGGCGAAATCCGCCCGACGATACCAAAATCGATAAAGCCGATCCGTCCGTCGGTGAGCACCATGAGGTTTCCCGCGTGGACATCGGCGTGGAAAAACTCGCAAAACAATAAACTGGCGAACCAAGTATTCATGGCCGCAAGCAGGGTTTCTTCCGGTTCTTGGGTGTAACGGCGAATGCTATCCAGATCGGTGAACGGTACGCCGTATAACCGTTCCATAGTTAACACCCGTTGGGTAGTGGCCTGCTCATAGACCTTTGGAACCACCACTTGATCGTTCCCAGTCGTGGTCAGAAACTGGCGAAATTGCTTGAGATGCTCTGCTTCTTTGAGAAAGTCACATTCCTCCAACATAGTTTTCTGAATCTCTTCAATGATGGCCGACAATGATGCCCAGGACAGCGTGGGCCGAAGAAATTCCAAAATTCGGGCGCTGGCGTAAAGGAAATTCAAATCAGTTAACAACACATTCTGCACGCCCGGCTTTTGAATCTTGATGACTACCTCTTCCCCACTGTGCAAGCGGGCCGCATGAACTTGAGCAATGGAGGCGGAAGCCAGCGGTTGCGGGTCGATGTCGGCAAATACCTGAGATAGGGAACGGCCCAACTCGCTTTTCAACACCTTCTCCACGGTTTTGAAGGGTAGCGGTTCGGTTTGATCCAGGCACAGTTGGAATTCTTCCACGTATTCAGCGGGGAAAAATGACGGTGAACTGGCGATAAACTGCCCCAGTTTGATATAAGTTGCGCCTAGGCGTTCGAAGGTTTTACGCAGTAGCTGTGGTGCCGGAGGACGATCCCCCAACAGCCAACTCAGACCGGTTCCACCTAACACGCTGACGGTTTGAGCGATGCGCCACGCGCCTTTGATGCCATACTTAATGAGCGACGCCACAAGTGTCTCCAGAGATAATTAATCATTTTGTTGCAGTGCAAAAACCCATTGACAGCTCTACAAACGAAATGCAAAATGATACCTGATTGTGCAGTGCACAAAAAATAATTCATCCTATGCGAGAGGTTCTAGCCATGAGCGAGCAAAACACCCCCTTCAATCCATTTGCCAATTTTGATCTGGGTAAATTCGATCTCGGTCAGTTCGATATCAGCAAAATGATGGGCAATTTGCAGGTGCCGGGCTTCGACGTCAATGCCTTGATGGCTACGCAGCGCAAGAATCTCGAAGCGCTGAATGCTGCCAATAAGAAAGCCGTAGAGAGTATGCAGGCCATCGCTAAGCGACAAGCGGAAATTTTAGCTCAGGCCATGGCTGAGGTGTCTAGTTCCGCCAGCCAAATTACCAGCGTGTCTTCGCCACAGGAAATGACGACCAAGCAGGCCGAGTTAGTCAAGCAAGCTTTCGAGAAAGCGCTGAACAATATGCGGGAACTGGCTGAGATGGTGAATCAGGCCAACTCCGAATCATTCGGTATTATTAACCAGCGCATGACTGAAAGTATGGCGGAATTACAGGGAGTGGTCGCTAAGGTTGATTCTTCCAAGGGCGCCAAATAATTCTGATTATTATCCTTAATTAGTAAATCTTGAGCACGAAAAAAGCTTGAGTAGCTCGTGGAAAAGGTGTTGACGGCCCGAAGGGCCGTCCATTATTGATAATCGAAACCGACGGCCCTATCGAAAGTTGCATTGTCGACAGCAAAGTTCATTGCGTTATTGACAGTGGACAAGCATTCAATGTGAACCTGTCCAGACTGTTCGCGCCAAATCCTAAGTTTGACTTCTACGTCGCTGCCGACTTCAAGATCGAAGTCAACACCGTGCTCATAACCGTCCGGTTCGGTCGGACCCTCCATATAGTTTTCCAAAGCCAGGAAAGCGGCTTGCCAAAATTCTATATTGAAATTATCGAAGGCTGGGTTATGTAAAGTTACAGTCATGCAATGTTCTCGTGCTAAAGAGGATTGGGTGATTTGAAATAACGATTCTAGTGTTAGAATACGCAAGGTCAAAAAAGTTGACCACAATAATATATAAATTTTGTGAATGTTTTGTATAAGATTTGCTCAACTTCTCAATCCACTCGCCAGCGCTGGATTTAACGCAAGCCGCCGCAGCCGACTGCGCACCATGAACAGCCTATACAACAAGGGGATGACCAGCAACGTTAGAATCGTAGAAAACCCCAGTCCCCAGACGATAGCGGTGGCGACCGGTCCCCAATCAACGATTTACCGGCTAAGCCGGTCGCTAACGAAACAGCCCAGCGATGGTCGTCAACGACGTGATCAACACCGGCACAACGCGACGTCGGGCCGCATATAAAATCGCATGGTTCAAGGACATACCGGCTTCCAGACGATCATTAGCGGCAGATATCAACACGATAGCCGCATTGACCGCAATCCCAGCCAGCGCTACCACACCATACATCGTGTAGAGACTCAGCGGATTGTCGGTAATCAATAAACCCAACACGACCCCGGTAAAGGCCAGCGGCACAGTGGCAAGAATCATGAAAGGTTGAAAATAGCTTTTGAATTGTGTGCCTAAAATCAGATAAATCAACCCTACCCCAAATAAAAACAACACCAGTATCGCGTCCAAGCTCTCTTGAATGTCATCCAATTCACCGGAGAAATCCAAATTCACGCCGGGGAACTCGGTATTCATGCCCTCCCAGGCTGCCAACACCGCTTGGTTGGCTTTCACCGTGTCGGTTTGAGTCTTATCGATATCGGCTTCGACCGTGATGGCACGGCGAAAATTGTAATGCCGGATGTTGCCCTGACCCTGCCTCGTTTGCTGATGGAGCAGTTCGGCCAGAGGAACCCGGCTGCCGTTCGGCGTGGGCAGGCTTACCCTTAGCAACTCATCCAGCGAATCCAAACCGGCGGGTAATGCCCGCACCCGCACATCCAGTGTCTCACCGCGATCTTGCAAACTGGTGACGATTTCACCGTCTACCAACAAACTGATGGTCCGTGCGATCACAGCCGGGTCCAAGCCGGTCCGTTGTGCGGCATCCTGGTTGACGCGTAGCTGCAATTCCAACAAGCCGGGGTTATCGTCGTTAGCAATATCGATTATGGTCGGATCAACTGCCATCACAGTTTGCAACGCGGCTACTGCTGCCCTGAGTTCGGTGATGTCGTCACCCCGCACTTTAACGCTGATGGGCTTGGCCACCGGCGGGCCGCCGGCCAGCCGCAGAAATGAGACTTTGATTGGCCCCAGCGTGTTTTCCACAACGGGTCGTATATCTTCAATCATGTCTTCCACGGTCCGCAGGTCCGGTGTTTTGGGATTCAATCCGACCAGAATTTGACCGTAATGATCGCCGAACAAGGGCGCGATTTCAGTAAACGCCTGACCGGCATAGCTGACCACAGCCCTGGCTTCGCCGTCTCGGAGATTGGCGTGCACTTTGGCCTCGACTTCCAGGGTCTTGGCCAACGTGTCTTGCAATGGCGTACCCGGCGGCATGGTCACGTTGACGTAGAACAGGCGTAAGGTATCGGCGGCGAAAAAATCGACCTTAATGCGGTCGGTGGCCAATGCGCCGAGCGCGCCCACAAACATCAATACAGCAACCACCAGCATCGTTTTGGGGTAGCGTAACACCCGAATCAGCAGCCGGGTATAACGCACTCTCAAACCATGCAGAAAACGCACGCGATACTGGTGAATTCGAGAGGGTCGCTGGAAATTCAGGTCAGCGCCCAGCACATGGGCCGGCAACATCCAATACGCCTCAACCAAACTAATCGCCAGCGCAGTGGTGACCACTAGAGGAATCACCAGCATGAATTTGCCCAGAATACCGGGCAATAGCATCAACGGTAAAAACGCCGCCATCGTCGTCAATACCGCCGAGGTGACCGGCGCGAACACTTCCCGCAGCGCCTCCAGAGTGGCCGGTAAGGCCGCCATCCCGCGTTGCAGGCGATAGAAAATCGCTTCGACCACCACCACCGCGTCATCGACCAACATGCCCAAACTGATGACCACCCCTAGCAACACCGTCACATTCAAGGTCTGTCCAAATACGCTCAGCAGCCAAAAGGTCCCGGCCAAAATAAAGGGAATACCGATGCAGGTGAGCAGGGCAATCCGGCTGCCCAGGAATACCCAAGTGACCAACAATACCATCAGCAAACCGACCAGCGCGTTATTCTGCATCAACCGCAGGGCGGTCCGAGTAATCAGGGTTTGATCATCGACCAAGACCAAGCGAACGCCGGTGCGCTCGCTGAGTTGATTGCGGGACTCAATGTACACGTTGACCCGCTCCACCAAGTCCAGCAAATTGGTTTCCGGCCGTTTATTGATCGCCAACAGGATGGCGGGTTGAGCGGCGAAGCGTACCAACTGATCCGCCTTGCGCCGACCGCGTTCCACAGTCGCCAAGGAGCCCAGCAGCACTTCACCTTGCGCGGTCACAATCGGCAAGCCAGCCAGATATTGCGGATCGCTGTCCGCGCCATCCACCCGGATCAGCCAGTTCTGGCGGTTGACCTGCACGGTGCCTGCCGCCACATCCCGATAATAGCGGGTTATGGTGTCGGCCAGCTGACCGGGCGCCAATCCCAAACTTTCCAGGCGTTCGGGGAAGAAATTGACCTGTAACTCCGGTTCATGCAGAGCGGTAGCAATGACGTTATCCACTCCCTTAAGCCGCTCCAGATCTTCTTTAACGATCTCGGTTTGCCAGCGTAGGTTTTCATCGTCAGCGGGGCCGGTCACCACCAAGGTGGCGCTGGGAAAGGCGTTCGCGGTGGTCACTTCGAAAATCGCCGGCGTTTCGGCGGCCTCCGGTAATTCCCGCTCTTTGTTCTGAATCTCCCGGCGCAGATCATTGACCCGTTTATCGAAGGTCGCATCGTCGATGTCCTGAAACCGCACCAAAATGCTGGACACGCCTTCGCGACTGTTGCTGGAAACGA
>JAAUQA010000426.1 GCA_012032855.1 Candidatus Competibacteraceae bacterium | reverse complement strand
ATGGCGGTATAGGGATTCCTTACACCCGCACAATTTATCTCAAGGACGGATTCGATGATGATGAGTTGGGTATGCTTCCAATATTCGAACTGGGCCGCACCCATGTAAAAAGAACACCCACCGATTTCCCCCAGCAGCGCATCCTGGCCGCCGACTTTGAATTCGCCGTCCGGGTAGCACATGGGCGAACTCCCATCACAACAGCCGCCGGATTGGTGAAACATCAGTGGGCCGTGCTGGCGTTGCAGTAACTGAATTAATTCAATGGCAGCGTCCGTAGCCACTACCCGTTTGGCTTCGTGTGACATAATCGGCCTCTCTGAGTGTAAGGGTTGTATAGCCTAGCTACGGGGCTCCCTGGTCCGGGTCCGGACGAGGGAGCCGCTTGCCTGATTAGGGCGGGCCTCAGAAGAAACCCAAGGCATTCGGACTGTAACTGACCAGCAGATTCTTGGTTTGCTGATAGTGATCAAGCATCATCTTATGGGTTTCGCGACCGAACCCGGATTGCTTGTAACCACCGAACGCCGCATGGGCGGGGTACACGTGGTAACAGTTGGTCCACACACGACCGGCCTGGATCGCCCGCCCCATTCGATAGGCGGTGCTGCCGTCACGACTCCAAACGCCCGCGCCCAGGCCATAAAGCGTGTCGTTGCCGATCGCAACGGCATCCGCCTCGTCCTTGAACGACGTTACCGACAGTACCGGCCCGAAGATTTCCTCCTGGAAAATACGCATCTTGTTATGGCCCTTGAATATCGTGGGTTGGACGTAATAGCCGTGAGCCAATTCGCCGCCGAGCTCCTCGTTGCGATAACCGCCGATCAAACATTGCGCGCCTTCCTGTCGGCCCACCTCAACGTAACTTAAGATTTTCTCCATCTGTTCGGACGAGGCCTGCGCACCGATCATGGTTTCGGTATCCAGCGGGTCACCCTGTTTGATCTTGGCTACCCGCGCGACGGCCCGTTCCATAAAGTCATCGAAGATGCTTTCGTGAATCAGGGCACGCGATGGACAGGTACAGACTTCGCCCTGGTTAAAGGCGTAAAGCGCGAGGCCCTCCAGACATTTGTCAAGGAATGCATCGTCTTTGTCCATCACATCGGCAAAAAAGATATTCGGCGACTTGCCACCCAATTCCAGAGTGACGGGAATCAGGTTCTCGGCCGCGTATTGCATGATTAATCGGCCTGTAGTGGTTTCCCCGGTGAACGCCACTTTGGCGATCCGCTTGTTGGTGGCCAGCGGTTTGCCGGCTTCCACGCCAAAACCGTTGACGATGTTCAACACGCCTGGCGGCAGTAAATTCTGGATTAATTCCATCAGCACCAGAATGGATACGGGCGTCTGTTCGGCGGGCTTCAATACCACGCAATTGCCGGCTCCCAGAGCGGGCGCGAGCTTCCAGGTTGCCATCAACAACGGGAAATTCCAGTTTATCGCATCGTGGCCTTCGCCCGCGAAGCCACCGGGTCGAGTCGCCGGGCTGCCTCCCGACACTGTTCAAGCCATCTATGAACTGGCCGGTTTCGATGCGCTGTTAGTAAAAGCGATGGTGCGAAGATGCGTTCTATCAAAGCACCCGCTCCCCACGAACCAGTTGTACCGGAGGGAACCAGCACGGTCTTGGCATTGGTATCAGCAGCCACCCTAGGGACTCCGTTGACTGAGCAGATTGCCCACCGACCGGAATTGATTACCCGCCTAACCGGTGCCCGCTGGGGAACACCTTTACGACCGTGCCACCTGGCTAACTTGATGGCCAACGACCAGGGCATGCTGAAAAATGTGGGCAACGCCAGAGTGATCCCCATCATCAATGCCGTCGATGACGGCGGGCGACGGGAGCTGGCTTTAGAGACTGCTTGGCGGGCTTTGGAGTTGACCGATCGGTTCGATCAAGTCGTATTGGCTGCCATGCGTAGCGCCAATCCAATCATCCAAGTGGTGAGACGCTGATATGCATTAAAAATGTTTATAAATGTATATATTCCTTAAAGCACTAAACTTTGTAATTAAAACATAATTAAGTCATACTTTTCGTTCGCCTAACCTATTCGAAGGCGAGAGAACCTATGACCACGACAAACCTTTAAGGGAGGTTTTCATCTATGCTGCATCGCGTCTTTCTCATCACCATAATTTCGCTGTTTTGTGCGCTGCCGCTGAGCGCTGCGGAGCGCTTCATCACCGTGGCCTCGACCACCTCGACCGAGAATTCAGGACTATTCGCTTATTTGTTACCGATGTTCACGGCAATGACCGGCATCGAGGTTCGGGTCGTCGCGGTCGGTACCGGTCAGGCTATCGAGTTGGCCCGCAAGGGCGATGCCGATGTGCTGTTCGTTCATCACAAACCCTCCGAAGAGAAATTCGTCGCCGACGGTCTGGGCGTCGAACGTTTCGATGTCATGTATAACGATTTCGTGGTAGTCGGTCCCAAGGGCGACACTGCCGGGGTCAAAGGCATGAAAGACGTGGCAGCGGCGCTTAAGACGATTGCCGATGCGCAAAGTCCCTTTGCATCGCGCGGCGATGACAGCGGCACCCATAAGAAGGAGTTGAGTCTGTGGAAAGAGGCCGGGGTCGATGTCAAGGCGGCCAGCGGCGAATGGTATCGGGAAACCGGCTCCGGGATGGGCGCGACCCTGAACACCGCCAGCGGCATGAATGCCTACGCCCTAACCGATCGCGCCACCTGGTTGAATTTCGCCAACAAGGGCGAGTTGGAAATCCTGGTCGAAGGCGACGAGAAGCTGTTCAACCAATACGGCATCATTCTGGTCAATCCGGAAAAACACGCCCATGTTAAGGCCGAGGACGGTCAGGCTTTCATCGACTGGGTCATTTCACCGGAAGGGCAAGAGGCCATCAACGGTTTCGAAATCCAGGGCCAACAGGCGTTTTTCGCCAACGCCAGCGGTTCCTGACGGTAGGGAGAACGCATAATGAAACGAATCCGCGGACATCGGTTGCGGTACATGTTGGGCGTCACGGTCGCTCTGGCGCTATGGAGCGTAACGGCCCTGGCCGCCGATCCACTCAAACTCGCAGCGACTTATGGCGATGGCGCCAATCCTTTTCATTTGGCGACCGGCAGTCCTGGGGAACTGGGACTTTTGGAAGCCTTAGCGCAGGCCTTCGCTCAGCAAAACCCGGCGACTTTGCTGTGGGTCAAAGCCGGTAGCGGCAAATCCCTGGATCTGTTGAAAAACCGTCAAGTCGATATGGTTATGGTGCACGCCCCGACCGCCGAGAAGAAAGCGGTGACGGAAGGTTGGGCGGTCGAACCGACGTTGATCGGTTCCAATGAATTCTATATCGTAGGCCCGAAGGCCGATCCGGCGGGTATTCAGGGGGCTCAATCGGCAGCCGATGCCTACCGGCGCATCGCCGAGGCGAAGGCGAATTTCATCACCCGCGCTGACAATTCCGGCACCCATAAGAAGGAACTGCAAATCTGGAAACAGGCGGGTATCGAGCCTGGGGGCGACTGGTATATCCCCACGAAGGATTTCATGACAGCTAGTCTTAAGAAGGCGAACGAAGTCGATGGTTATTTCATGACCGACAGCAGCACCTGGGTGGCGGAAAAAACCAATCTCCCCAACTTGGCGGTGCAGTTTCGCGGCGATCCGTTTCTGGTGAACACCTATCATGCACTGGTGGCCCCTTCAGGTGCGACCGCAGCTCGGGATATCGCTTCCGCGTTTGTCAATTTCGTGGCTTCGGAGCAGGGACAGCGGATCATTAGCGAATACGGAAAAGACCGGTATGGAGAAGCACTCTATCAAAATGCCGAATATGCCCAACAATTCGTGGATTGAAGCTGTCCCTCA
>JAAUQA010000425.1 GCA_012032855.1 Candidatus Competibacteraceae bacterium | reverse complement strand
TCTGATCAAGGTGTTAGCGGAGCAAGGTGCGCCACAGCTGCCGATCATCGCCAAGATTGAGACCAATCGGGCGGTACGCAACTTGCCGGATATTATTCTCGGCACCCTAGGACGTCATACCATGGGCATCATGATCGCCCGCGGCGATCTGGCCGTGGAGCTGGGCAGCGTGCGCATGTCGGAAATTCAGGAAGAAATATTGTGGGTATGCGAAGCGGCTCATATTCCGGTGATTTGGGCGACTCAAGTATTGGAGTCACTGGCCAAGAAAGGCACGATATCGCGCCCGGAGATCACCGACGCGGCTTCAGGCGTGCGCGCCGAATGCGTCATGCTGAACAAAGGTCCGTATATTCTGCGGGCAGTACAAGTCTTAGGCCATATCCTGTCGCGCATGCAGGAACATCAACAGAAGAAATTCACCCGCCTGCGGGCGTTGCATTGGTAGGTCGGCTTAGCTGCCGGGGAACAGCTTAACCTTCATCTTCACATCTGGCATTGACCGTTACCGCCTCAGTCTCGCTCACGTGGACGGTCAATGCTATCGGTCGGCAACACACCTCGCAGTCTTCAATGTAATCCTGTTCGGTCAGGCTGCAATCCACGACTAGCTCAATGAGTTCGCCACAGTACGGGCAATCGATAGAGACTGTTTCAAGACCGTTCATCGGCATTTTGCCTGTGTCGTTTGATGCAAAATAGGGGTCAGAATAAGACTTGTACTGCTGAACTCAATAGATACGCGGGCGGAAACGACGCATGGCACGAAAGGGTTGGTCTTGAATTGGCTCCCCGGGACGGACTCGAACCGCCGACCCAGTGGTTAACAGCCACTTGCTCTACCGACTGAGCTACCGGGGATTAGTGAAGAGTGGGAATATTACTGGCTAATAGTGACAGGGTCAATAAGCGCGTAACTTATCTCGCTCCTCTCGCTTCGCCCCCACCCACCGCATCGCTGCTCAAGAGATACGGTAGCGCTCCATCTCTTCCACAGAAGCGGGGTTAGAAAGGACTCTCGAAAAAGGCGGTATTTTTTCGTTTAGCGACTAAACTAATCAACGATAACAAATAGGGCATACGCCTTCCGGCCCGGTGCCTTACCCTTAAATCTGCGCGGCAAGTAGGGCCGTTGATACCGGGTACTGGGCAAACCACTACTTCATCTTAGAGGAGTTTACATGAACTACGAAACGATGCATCGTCGGTCGGTTGAAGATCCCGAGGGTTTTTGGGGCGAGGAATCAAAACGGATTTATTGGAACAAACCCTGGGAAAAGGTGCTGGATTACTCCAATCCTCCGTTCTGCAAATGGTTTGTCGGCGGTGAGACTAATCTGTGCTACAACGCTGTTGACCGTCATCTCGCAGATCGCGCTGACCAATTGGCGCTGGCCTATATCTCCACCGAGACCAACGAAACCAAAACTACACCTTTGCCGAGCTGCATAGCGAGGTCAACCGCTTCGCAGCCATCCTGCAATCCTTGGGACTCAGCAAAGGCGATCGGGCTGTGATCTACATGCCCATGATTGCAGAAGCATTATTCGCCATGCTCGCTTGCGCCCGCTTAGGGGTGATTCATTCCGTAGTGTTCGGTGGCTTTGCTGCGCATAATCTGGCGGTTCGCATCAACGATGCTCAGCCGAAAGTGTTGATTACTGCCGACGCTGGCATGCGCAACGGCAAACCCGTGCCCTACAAACACCTAGTAGACGAAGCCTGTCGGTTGGCTGAATCTCCTCCCGCGCATGTCCTGATCTGTAACCGTGGTCTGGATAAAAACATGGCCATCACCGACGGTCGTGATCTGGATTATGCGACCTTGCGCGAACAACACATGGATGCCGAAGTGCCGGTTACCTGGGTGGAATCCAGCGATCCCAGCTATATCCTCTATACCTCGGGCACCACCGGCAAACCCAAGGGCGTGCAGCGTGACACCGGTGGCTATACAGTCGCTTTGGCCGCTTCCATGGATTATGTTTACGCGGGTAAACCCGGCGAAACCATGTTTACCACCTCCGATATCGGTTGGGTGGTCGGTCATTCCTATATCGTCTATGGTCCGTTGATTCATGGCATGGCGACCATCGTTTACGAGGGATTGCCGACCCATCCCGACGCCGGCATTTGGTGGAAAATCGTGCAGGACTACAAGGTCACCACCATGTTTTCCTCGCCCACGGCGGCCCGGGTGTTGAAGAAACAGGACCCCGAATATCTGAAGAAATACGATCTCAGCACCCTACGGTATTTATTCCTGGCCGGTGAGCCGCTGGATGAGCCCACCTCACGCTGGATTACCGACGGCATCGGAGTGCGGGTGGTCGATCACTACTGGCAGACCGAAACCGGTTGGGCCATCCTCACTTATCTGCCGGGAGTCGATCTTAAACCCAATAAGTTCGGTTCCCCCGGTTTCGCTAATCTCGGTTTCAACCTCAAACTCGTGGACGAATCCACTAACCAAGCAGTCGGTCCTAATGAGAAGGGTGTGTTGGTCTCGGTACCGCCGTTACCGCCGGGCTGTCTGACTACGGTTTGGGGCGACGACCAGCGGTTCATCAAGAGTTACTTCTCGGACTTCAAGGAACTGCTCTACACCACCTCTGACTGGGCAGTCTGTGACGATGAAGGCTATTACTTCATCATGGGCCGTACTGACGACGTGATCAACGTGGCCGGTCATCGCCTGGGTACGCGGGAAATCGAGGAAGCCGTCAGTTCCCATTCGGCAGTTGCAGAAGTTGCTGTGGTGGGTGTGGCTGATCAACTCAAGGGACAGGTGGCCCATGTATTCATCACGCTCAAAGATCCGAATCTGGTGCAGACGGATGAAAAACGGGTGAATCTTGAGAAGGAGATGTTCAAAGTGGTCACTGATCGCTTAGGCCCAGTGGCTCGACCCGCCAAGGTGTATTTTGTCAACGCGCTACCCAAGACCCGCTCCGGCAAATTGTTGCGTCGGAGCATTCAGGCTGTGGCCGAGGGACGTGATCCGGGCGATCTGTCCACGTTGGACGATCCTAATTCCTTGGAAGCAGTGCGGGAGGCTGTGCAAAGCTAATCCGCTTTCCCATAAACGGCCCGGGCTGAGCGAGGAGCACGCTGACCCGGGCTGCTCATCTGTTTTGAACTGCTTGAATTAATCAAGCACTTGCAAAACCACCTTGCCTTTGACGCCACCTTGCTCCACTCGTCGGTGAGCATCAGCCACCTGTGTAAACGGTAACACGGAGTCGATCAACGGACGAAGTTGGCCGCGTTCCGCCAGTACCCGCAACACCTCCATTTTAGCGCGCGCCCGCTCCATGAATCCGAAATATAGCCGCAAATTCTTGCTGTAAGCGCCGTTTAAATCGCCGCTGGTATCGACGATGCTGGCCAAATGACCGTAGGGTTTAGTCGCCTCAATGCTTCGTGCCAGGGTATCGCCACCCACGGTGTCGTAAACCGCGTCCACGCCTTCGCCCTCGGTGAGCCGCAACACCGCTGGCACAAAATCCTCGCTGCGATAATCAATTGTTTCATCGGCACCTAGCGAACGTACCAAGGCATCGTTGGATTGCCGACACGTGACTAATACCCGTGCTCCCGCCGCTTTAGCCATTTGCACCGCCAACGAACCTACCCCACCCGCTGCCGCGTGAATCAGTACGGTGTGGCCGGGCCGCAATTGCATGAATTCGATGGCATCCCAAGCTGTGCAGCCAGCCAGCGGTAGACTAGCAGCTTCGAGAAAGTTAAGATTGCGCGGTTTGCACGCCACGATAGATTCGTCGGCGACATGGTATTCGGCATAGCTGCCCTGACCACCGAAGATCAAAGGACTATAGAACACCT
>JAAUQA010000424.1 GCA_012032855.1 Candidatus Competibacteraceae bacterium | reverse complement strand
GGCCTCTCCCCATGCTCGCTCAATTCCCAAACGCAATTCACTGCCGTCAGCTAGATTCATTCCTCCCGCTAGTGCCAAACGGGTTCGATTCACTCGGTATTCGGCGACTTGCTTGCCCGATTCGAATACCCCGAAATCGAAGCGTTCATAAGACACCGTAGGTACTAAGAACCAGCGGTTCTCTTCATCCAAAGGTTGGTAGAAATCGCTAAACAGGAGGAAGTTATTGCCAAACGAGCCGAGAATCCGCCATTCGCCGCCTAATTGATTCACTTCCGTTCGGATATAGCCCAAACCCAGATTAAAGGTACCATCACCATCGGTATCGGATTCCAGATTTAACCCGAACTGCAAGTAGTTCGGTCCCCAATCCTTAGCCACGGCGTGAACGACTAAACCGGTCTTGCCCTGTTCCCGTACCAGGGAATAATCAACCCGTTGGAAATTATCCAGCCCATGAACGGTGCCCAAATCTTTCTCTAGTTCCGCAACTCGCAAACGATCCCCTGGTTGGATGCGCAACCGGGCAGCGATGACCTCATCGGCGAGACCCGAATCGTTTTCAATGCGAATGAAATCGATAACCGGCTCAGTAGTCATGTCGGGTACTGTCAAGCCAGCCAGATAGACCTGGTAAGCGTCTGTTGAAAGCGCTAAGCGTTCCAGGTTAACGCGTTCAGCCGAAGTGGCTTCGACACCCAGCGGGATAGCCTCACTTGCCCGCTCGAAACTCATGGTGGTGATATCACCCAACGTGGGGCGTATCAACACATCGTTTGGCTGCAAGGTTTGCAGTTGGCGCACGGTATTTTGTTGGGTCATGATAGTAGTGAGTTGATCCGTGATGCTGAGCACTGACGTTAACTCTTCGGTTGGCGCCAGCGGCGTGCCGATATCCACCACAACCAAGACATCGGCGCAAGTATCGCGGGCAACATCCATCGGCAGATTATTGGATACTCCGCCATCCACTAACAATTTGCCGTCGATTCGATGGGCGCTAGCGCACTCGGTATAGACATGCTGGCGCGCATGGCCGTACTCAGCTCGCCTGACCTCAGAACCACCGGCTCGCCGGTGCCGATGTCAGTAGCGACCGCTCGGAAAGGCACTTTCAGGCGATCAAAATCCTCAATATGCGCAGCCCGTTGCGCCAACCGACTCAACAACAGATTGAGTTTTTGGCCCTGAATCGCGCCTTTGGGCAGGGCCAGCTTGCCGTCTTTCAAACCGGTTTTGCTTTCACCAAAAACGTATCGTCGTCCCGCTTGCGCCGGAATGAGCGTTGTTCACGCGGCGGACTGTCGTTAAATATGTCGCCCCAATCGATGCTCGTTAACGTCTGTTCCATTTCCTCCACGCTAAAGCCCGCCGCGTAAAGCCCGCCGATGATGGCGCCCATGCTGGTGCCGGCGATGCAGTCGATGGGGATACGCAGATCTTCAAGCACTCGAATCACGCCGATATGTGCTGCACCACGTGCGCCGCCGCCGCTCAGCACCAGCCCCACTTTGGGCCGTTCAGCGCCGCTGGCCGACACTGAGAGCAGCACCGCAACGGTGGCCATAGCCAGCGTAACCAGTTTGAATGACACGCTCGAACGCTTCATAAAGCCAAGCCTTTCACCATGGAAAACACCGATAATACCCTTAACCGGATGAACCTCATGCTACAGAGCGGAACCCTGGTCGTCAGCAATAGGTCAACGATAAACAACGTCCTTATATTCAAATTAAGCCAATCATAATGACAAATCCTACCCATTCTAAGGCACAAACGGATAACACTATACATTCTGACCGACCGGTCTTGGTTTTCGGAGCGAGCGGTTACGTGGGCACCCATCTCGTCCCACGTTTGTTGGAGCAAGCTTATAAAGTCCGAGCGGCAGCCCGTAATCGCGCCGTTTTAGAAACTCGCCAGTGGTCGAATGTTGATCTGGTGGAGGCCGATGCGCTTAAGCCCGAAACATTGGATGCTGCACTTGCCGGTGTCGATGTGGCCTTTTATCTGGTCCATTCCATGGCTGCCGGCAAGCAGTTCGGGCGCTTGGATGAAGAGGCTGCAGCGAATTTTGCCCGTGCCGCAGAGCGGGCCGGTGTGCGGCGCATTGTGTACCTGGGGGGGCTCATTCCGAAAGATGCCGATTCCGAGCATTTGGTATCCCGGCAGGTGACCGGTGAACGGCTGCGCGCTGGGTCGGTACCGGTTACCGAAATTCGTGCAGGTATTATCGTCGGTCCGGGTTCCGCTGCTTTCGAGGTGATGCGCGATCTGGTTTGTAACCTGCCGATCATGATCACGCCGCGCTGGGTGCGCTCGCAGTCCACGCCGATAGCTCTGGATAATTTGCTTGATTATTTGATCGGCGTTGCCGAATTGCCGGAAGCCGCCGGCGGTATTTACGATGCCGCCGGCCCGGAGATGTTGAGCTACCAACAAATGATGCGGCAATTCGGCGAGATAGTCGGCAAACGCTGTCTGGTGATCCCGGTGCCGGTGCTGTCGCCGGGCTTGTCGTCGTATTGGCTGAGTTTGGTTACCACTGTGCCCTACAATATTGCCCGCGCGTTGATCGGCGGCTTGAAGCATGATATTCCCGCCGATGACCGGCCATTGCGGGCACTGATCCCGCAACAGCTATTGAATTTTCGTGAGTCTATCAACGCAGCGTTGGAAACCGAACGGCGCAATGCGGTTGCTGCGCGTTGGACCGAAGGAGCCCTAATGTTTCGTGATTATCGATCGGATTACGCGTTTTATGCCAAAAAAGCCGGCGGTAGTGCGGTGACTTCCGCTTCGGCGCAAGCCGTTTGGGACCAAGTGGCCGCCATTGGCGGGAAGAATCGATATTACTATCTTAACCCGCTGTGGACCTTGCGGGAACTGCTGGATTGGCTGGCTGGTGGGCCGGGTTTGAATCACAGCCGTCGCCATCCCACAGCGGTGCGGCTGGGCGATATTATTGATTCCTGGAGGGTCGTTGGTCTGGAACCGGAACGGCGGCTCACCTTGCAATTCGGCATGAAAGCGCCGGGAGCCGGGGTACTGGAATTCGAAATCGATCCCGAAGAAGACGGTCGTACCCGCGTTACCGCAACGGCTTACTGGCATCCCGCCGGGGTTTGGGGATTATTGTATTGGTATTCTCTGGAGCCCTTCCATTTAATCATTTTTAAGGGCTTGACCCGCGCTATAGCGGAGCGCGCGGAACAGGCCGAAGCCTAAACCGACTACGCGCATGCTGTCTTGAAGGGCAGGATAAGCTGTCATCAAGCAAGACCTGGATGGGTCGGTAATCATCCACCCGACCAGTGTTTGATCAGCAACCATCCCGCCATCGACAATACGACGCTGATAAATACCGGGCGAATGAACGCACTGCCGTAACGAATAGCGCTGTGCGCGCCGATAAAGGCTCCCACCATCAGTAATCCACCCATCAGCAATCCCATAGGGTAGTACACGCTGCCTAATGCCATAAACGTGAGCATGGCCGTCACGTTGCTGATGAAGTTCATGAATCGGGCCGTACCGGCAGCGCTCACCAGATCTTGCCGAAACGCTTTGAGCGCGACGGCCATCCAGAAGGCACCGGTGCCCGGACCGATGAAGCCATCGTAAAAGCCGATCCCAAGACCCGCCAACCACTGAGGACGCGGACCGATTCGAACCGGCGTAGGCAATGTCGGCACATTCGCTCCGCCACGGCGAGGCCAAACCAGATACACCGCCGCAAGCATGATCGCCAGCGGCAGCAGTTTCTTAAGCAATTCGGCCTGCACCAGATAAATCAGCACAGTGCCGCTGAGTGCGCCCAACAAACGTGCCCAGAGTGCGGCCACC
>JAAUQA010000423.1 GCA_012032855.1 Candidatus Competibacteraceae bacterium | reverse complement strand
AGTGGTCACCGCCATGCCGTCCGGAGTGCGGCTGGCGCAACGAAAATACTTGCGAAGCACTCCGCCACCCTCGGCCAACGCTCCGATATAAACAACATGATCACCGTCGGCGATTTCCCGGAACGTACCGGGGGTAAACAGGGTGATTTGGGCATCTTGGCGGGCACGGGCCTGCAATTCGGCCTGTAGCGACATGCTGAGCGGCAACAGATAAAGAGACATAGCCGCCAACAGAATTGCGAGCGGGATCACCATGAAAAATAACGGTCGATAGACTGCACCCGGTCCCAACCCACAGGCCATCAGAGCGGTCATCTCGTTATCCCGGTAAAATCGCCCCAAAGTCAACATGGCGCTGAGCATCAGCGCCAGCGGTGTCAATAACACCAGGAACCGGATGCCTTGTAGGCCCAACAGCAGGAAAATAGCGTCCCGCGCCAATAGGCCGCTAGCGGCCTTGCCGATATAAATCGCCAAGCGATTGCTTAACGCCATAGCAATCAGCACTAGCAGGGTCGCGATGAAGGTCAGGAGTAATTCTTTGAGCAGATAACGATCAATTTTAGACAGCACGCCAGTTTCGCCGAATCATAAAATAACTCTGATCCATGTTGTTTTCGAAAATTCTACAGTGGGCAAAAAGCCTAAATTAGGCGATGTCGGTATCCGCCAGTACCGTGCAGACAATCCGGCGCTCCTGACGTGGCCCATCGAATTCGCATAAAAAAATATTCTGCCAACGTGACAACCCTAAGCACCCATCAATTAGCGGGATGGTTTCCGAGGGGCCGACCAGCCCCGCCTTGAGATGAGAATCACCGTTACCGTCTTGCTGATCATGCAACCAGACTCCGCGCGGATCATCTTCTGTAGCAAATGTACGACATCAGTTTGAACACTGTCGTCCCAGTTTTCCTGAATCATGATGGCGGCTGTCGCACCTTGCGCATAAACCGATACTAAGCCATCACGTATGCCGCTTTTCTTGACCACACCCGCGACCTGCGAAGTAATGTCGATCAGTTGTTCGCGTTGACCCGTGGCTACCAGGACCATATCACGCATATTGTGCTCCTCAAGCGCTGTATTCGGAAAAAGCAGCGTGCATGCGCTCCAGCGCTTGCGCCAAAACAGAGCGCGGACAACCGAAATTGAGCCGCACAAACCCCTCACCGCCCAAACCGAAAGTCGCGCCATCGTTAAATGCCACTTTAGCCTGCTTGATGAAAAATCGATGCGGATCGCCTTCAATACCGGCTTGTCGACAATCCAACCAGGCTAAATAGGTCGCTTCGGGTGGGGTCATGCAGATCCCCGGTAGATGTTGCGCCAGAAAAGTCGCCAAATAATCCCGGTTGGCGCGCAAATAAGACAGCAGTGCTTGTAACCAGTCATCGCACTCGCTGTAGGCTGCTAAAGCAGCATGAAAACCCAGCACATTGACGTGCGCGACAATGCCTTCGGCAGCTGTCTGCAATCGGCCTAGTAATGCCGCGTTTTGTACGATGGCAAAGCTCATGCCCAGACCGGCCAGATTGAACGTTTTGCTGGGAGCCATTAACGTGATGCAGCGTTGGGCAACGTCCGAGTCGACGGTGGCCAGCGGACGATGCCGGCCCTCCAACACCAGATCGCAATGAATCTCATCGGAACAGAGGATTAAATCATGGCGGCGGCTTAATTCAGCAAACTGTATTAATTCTTGCTCGGTGAAAATTCTTCCCACCGGATTATGTGGATGACAGAGCAAGAGCAAGCGGGTCCTTGCATTGATAGCCGCTTCGATAGCCGCGTAATCCGGTTCATAGGCGTTTTGCGCGCCACGCTGATTGAACGCCAGCGGGGCAATTTGTAAATAACGATCCTGATTGGTCGGCGCCGACAAAAAGGGAGGGTAGACCGGAGTCTGCACCAGCACTCCGTCACCGGGTTGACCGATGGCCCGGCACACTAGATTCAGCCCGCAGACTAGACCCGGCAAAAAAAGTATCTGATCCGGCGTAACTCTCCAAGCATAATGTTGCCAGAGACGCTCGCAAATCGTCTCGACTAGCCCCGCCGGGGGATTTCCATAACCGAATATTCCGTGCGCAATACGTTCATGTAAGATTTTTAGAACAGGCTCCGGCGCTGCGAAATCCATGTCCGCAACCCACAACGGCAGTACCTCGGGACCGTATCGTTGCCACTTCACACTGTCACCGGACCGCCGTTCGATAAGTCGATCAAACGCGTTAATCATGGATAAATTGTCGTTCTCCAGTAAAATTCTGCATATGGTGAATCGTATCCACAGTTTTGATCAAGGTATCAGCAGCTCGGGCGCTTTTATCAAACAACTCCAAACAAGTAGACCGATTCGTGTTAACCACCATAATACCCAGTCCGCCTGGGAGTTTCTTTGAACCCATGCCTGACCCAGCTTAGGAAGTGATTCATGACAGATCAATCATCCCCAACTTTTACCGTATCGCCTAGCGATTTCGATGCGGTTATCTTCGATCTCGATGGCGTCATCACCGACACCGCCCGTATACATTCCATTGCCTGGAAGAAACTGTTCGACGATTATCTGGAACAGCGTACCGCGCGTTTTGGGGAACAGCATGAACCCTTCGACCCGAATGTCGATTACCGGCAATACGTCGACGGTAAACCCCGCTATCAGGGTGTAAAAAGTTTTTTGGCCTCACGCGGCGTGGAAATTCCCTTCGGCGATCCCCAGGACAGTCCCGACCAGGAAACCGTTTGCGGTCTCGGCAACAAGAAAAATCCCATGTTTCTGGAAGGGCTGGAAACTCACGGGGCTGACGTTTACCAATCCTCCGTCGACTTTATTCACCAACTGCATGCGCAAGGCATCAGAACCGCTATTGTCTCTTCCAGCAAAAACTGTGCGACTATCTTGAAGGTCGCCGGACTGACCCATCTGTTCGAAGTCAAAGTGGATGGCTTGGATGGGGAACGGATGGGATTGAAAGGTAAACCCGAACCCGACACTTTTTTGGAGGCGGCACACGTGATGGGTATCGATCCGGCCCGCAGCATTGTGGTGGAAGACGCCATTTCCGGCGTGCAAGCCGGCCGTAAAGGGAATTTCGGCTTCGTTCTGGGCATCGATAGAACCGGCCACCCCGATGACCTGAGTGAGAATGGGGCCGATGTGGTGGTCAAAGATCTTGTGGAAGTTACAGTGAGTCAAGCGGATTCATCGGCATTGCCATCGGCAATGGGCAAGTTTGCGGATTTCGCTCAGCAACTGAAGGGCAAGCATTTAGCCTTATTCCTCGATTACGACGGCACCTTGACACCTATCGTGGAGCGCCCTGAATGGGCGGTCATGGCTGAGAGCATGAGAGACACCATCAGAAAGCTCTCCAAACTATGCACCGTGGCGGTCATTAGCGGCCGGGATTTGCGCGACGTACAAAAACTGGTGCAGATGGAAGAGTTGTTTTTTGCCGGTAGCCACGGCTTCGATATCGAAGGACCCGCTGGTAAAAAAGTTGAGAATCAACAGGATTTGAATTTTATTCCACTGCTGGATGGTGCTGAAAAACGCTTGCGGGAACACTTGACCGGAATTGAAGGTTCGTTGGTCGAACGCAAGAAATTCTCCATTGCAGTGCATTATCGGTTGGTTAGCGACGAACAGATTGCCGCGGTGGAAAAGGTGGTCGACGACTTGATCGCGGCAGAACCGAAAATCAAGAAAACTTATGGCAAAAAGGTGTTCGACCTGCAACCCAATATCGATTGGAATAAAGGCAAGGCCGTACATTGGCTATTGAAAGCATTAGGCTTGGATCGGCCCGATGTGTTGCCGGTGTTTATGGGTGATGACGTG
>JAAUQA010000054.1 GCA_012032855.1 Candidatus Competibacteraceae bacterium | reverse complement strand
AACCAACGCTTGGTCAAGGAGCTGCAAGCTGCCAATGAAAGGCTCAAAGATGAGAACGCTTACCTGCGCAAGGAAGTTGACCGTGAACTCCATGCTTCTGAAATTATTGGCGCTAGTCCCGCAATGGCACGGGTTTTCGACCTGGTCAGCAAGGTTGTCGATAATCCGGTATCCGTATTACTGACCGGTGAGACCGGCACCGGCAAAACTCTCCTTGCGCGTTTCATCCATAATCAAGGACCGCGGAAAAACAAGCTGTTCGTCGAACAAAACTGCGGCGCGTTGCCCGAGGCACTCTTGGAAAGCGAGTTATTCGGCCACAAACGGGGCGCTTTCACGGGAGCGTTCAACGACCAGAAAGGACTGTTTGAGGCAGCCGACGGCGGCACGGTGTTCCTGGACGAAATCAGCGAAATGAGCACCGTATTACAAGTCAAGCTGCTTCAAGTGCTACAGGAAGGATGCTTTCGCCGCGTGGGTGACAATCAGTATCGGCAAGTTGATGTGCGGATCATCGCCGCATCCAACAAAAACTTGCAATCCGAAGTACAAAAAGGTCGGTTCAGGGCGGATCTCTATTATCGTATCAATGTGTTTCCTATCCATATTCCACCGTTGCGGGAACGGCTGGATGATATTCCGTTGTTAGCAGAGTTTGTCGCCAAAAGCATGGTCATAAACTCAATAGTCAAGTGGCCGGTTTTACCGATCAGGCCCTCAAGGGCCTCTGCCGCTACGATTATCCTGGCAATGTGCGTGAGTTGGAAAACCTCATTGAACGCGCGTTAATATTGGCTTCTGGTTCGCATATTGAGCCGGGCGAGTGGCTACCCCCCCAACCCCAGGCTAAACCGGGCGGTCTATCGAAGCTGGAGCACATGGAACGCGAAGAAATTATGCGCCTGATGGAGCTTTTTCGAGGTAATTTGGGGCAGGTCGCCAAAGAGTTGGGTATTAGCCGGACTACGCTGTGGCGACGCTTGAAAGATTATAATTTACAGACGGGCAACGGTTCAGACGGTTCAGATTGAAACTCCTGAAACAAATCCAAGCCGACTTTCAGTCTTTTGCCGACTGATCAAACTACCCGGCTGAACCGTTCAGTGTGCAATTGTCGGGCTTGGTAATAGACGCTATCCACATCAATCGTTGCCTGAGTTGCGGAAAATCGAACTGTGGGTAAATCCTCGCCCAGCCAACGATAGGTGTCGAGTCCGAGTGGGGTATCGGTCTCCAACAACGCAGCCGCGCAATTGGCCAGATGCGCCAAACCGACCCCGGATTCGAACACGCTGGTGATGACTGCCTTTAGCCCGCGCTGGCGGGCAAGATCAAGCCAGCGTGCAGTCGCGGTGGGCCCACCAAGCACGCTGGGTTTCAAGACCAAAGCGATGACACCTGAAGGAATGATGATCGATTCCGGGCGCGATTCAGCCAGTGTTTCATCCAAGGCGATGGGTACTCCGGTGAGTCGCCCCAGCGCCTCCAAGCGAGTCGGATCGCGTAGGGGTTCTTCCAGGTATTCGAGCCGACATGCGGCTACGGCTTCACAGAACTGCAGTGCGGTGGCGAAATCCCAGGCCCGATTGGCATCCACCCGCAACGCTAGCGCTGTTCCGAATAACGCCCGCGCAGTTTTTACCCGGTGGATCTCTTGTTCCAGCGAATCGTTCCCTACCTTAAGCTTAACAGCGGGATATCCGGCTAATTGATGAACGTGTTGGCGTATTTCTCCATCACGCGCCAACAAACCATTAATGCTTACCGTCTTACGATACCCATCCGGACGTAAGACGCCAGCCAGCGTGTGCCCTTGCCGGCAGGCCGATAAATCGAGCAATGCCGACTCCAGACCATGACATAAAGAAGGATATAGTGAATAGGGAGCTAACCAGTGCTCCAGCGGGGTCCGCCAATCCGGCTCCAGTTCCGGTAATTCCCGTCCCGACACCAGCGGTCGCAGATCTTTGCACTGGTGCAAAGCGCTTGCTAAATCTTCTTGATGCAATCCCGGCAGCGGTGCCACTTCGCCATAACCCCAGCAACCAGCACGGTCTTCGAGCCGAATTAATAGCCCTTGTCTACAAGTTAGGCTATCGGTACCGATCCGCAGGGGAGTCGTTAAGGGTAAATCGTAGACAAACGCCTGAAAAGTGGCGAGCCTTATCGTCACGCCGGGTTCAGTTGTGCTGCAATCATGCGCTGTAAGCGTTGATGACAGGCCAGATTCTCCCGTCGATCCGTACTCACCTCAATCAACGTGGAACGAGAACTGGTCAGCGCCTTTTGATATGCAGCAATGAATTCCTGTTGGGTTTGCGGCGCCGAGTAATGCAGGGAAAACAACTCCGCTGCGGATTGAAAGCTCAACTGATGCGGGGTGGCGAAATAGTCCTCGAACACATCCTCGTAACGAGCAATCGGTAGGAACGAGAAAATTCCGCCGCCGTCGTTGTTGATCACCACGATGATCATCCGCTCCGTCTGGGCTAGCAGCAGGGAGTTGAGATCGTGTAGGAGCGCCAAATCGCCGATCAGCAAAGTGACCGGTTGCTGCAACCGGCGGCGAAACCGCAGGCGCTGGCTACCGTACCGTCGATGCCGCTGGCGCCTCGGTTAGCACCGATTCGCACCGCGCGGTCTGGGGTTTGCCATACATGTCCATATCTCGAACCGGCATACTATTGGCTAACCACAGACCGTGATGTTGGGGGATATGGTCGGCTAGCAATCGGGCTACAGCGATTTCATTCAGGTCGGGCGTCGCCATGAATTGCGCTAGCGCGTGTTGGACTAACGCCGACTGGTCCACCAAGGCTTGGGTCCAGGTGTCGAGTTCGCGTGGCTTCAGATGGCCGGCCAGTGCCCCCAACGCCCGGCAGAACGGTTCGATGTCTGCCTCCAGCCGGTAGGATACCCGGTGACCGGGATCGTCACGACACGGATGTGTGTCGACCAGCAGGTACTGGGTCGTTGCCGGCAAGGCTTCGACAAATTGCAAATAGCGTTTCGATACGCATTGTCCGCCGATGTGCAATACGGTTTCCGGTTGCCCAGTGTTCCAGCGCTGGGAGCGATATAACTGATCGGAATAGGGGATCAGCGGTGCTTCCATCGCGCTGAGTCGGAGCCCGGAAGCGATATCGGCGTACACCGGCCATTGCAAACGTTGCAACAGATGTGCGACTGCCGTCCGTTCCGCCTCCGTATGCAGTCTTCCCACTGCGATAAAACCACGTTGTGTCGCTTGCAACATGGCGCTGATCCGATTGAGTGCCGGTTTATCCAAGGGCCGCACGGGTGTCTGGTATTCAGTCCAAGGAGCTGCGCACTCGAACCAGGCGCGCAAGCCCGTTGTGTACTCGGGGTCGATCCAGGTTTTCTCAGGAGCGAGCGGTTCCCGGAATGCGCAGTTCAGATGAACCGGGCCGGCAGGTAGCGATCTCGCCCGATACACCGCTTGGTCGACCGTGGTCAACACCATCCGCGCCGGCATCGCCATATCCGCACACGGCAAGGCGCAATACCATTTGGCATAGTCTCCAAACAGATGACTTTGGCGGATGGTTTGGTTGGCACCGGTTTCCTGCAGTTCCGGAGGCCGGTCGGCGGAAATCACCAACAACGGCACTCGGTCGACGGCCGCTTCTATCACCGCTGGCAGGTAGTTAGCCACTGCCGTGCCGGAAGTGCAGATCAGCGCTGCGGGCTTACCGGTCGCGCGCGCATAGCCCAATGCATGAAAGGCGGCACTGCGTTCGTCATGAATGATTCGTTTGCCGGCGTTGGGATGGCGGGCGACGGCTACCGTTAATGGTGTCGAACGAGAGCCGGGAGACAGACAAAAAATAATTAAACGCCGTTTTCTAAGCAGTTCTTCAACCAGCAACGATGCCCACAGCATGTTGAGATTTTCGCAATTTGGAAACGCGTGGACGAGCACGTTAGAGCATATCCAAGGCGTTGAGGAAAATGCCGATTTTGTTCTCCATTTCTTCCCACTCCGATTGAGCGACGGAACCCGGCACTACCCCGGCGCCGGCAAACAGGCTAAGTGACTGGCCATTGAGGATCCCGGAACGAATGCCGACTGCAAATTCGGCGGCATCGTGGCCGATCCAACCCACTGGACCCGCGAACCAGCCCCGGTCAAAAGATTCCAACCGAGCAATTTCCTGCACTGCCCGGCTTCTGGGCACTCCGCCGACCGCCGGTGTGGGATGAAGCGATTGCAATAATTCGTTATCCGTCACGCCGTCCTGCAGCCACCCATTGATCCGGCAATACAGATGCTGGACTTTGGATTGTTTTAACAAGCGCAGATCAGTGTCGATCTCGACAGACCGGCAATAGTTTCGCAACACGGTCTGAATTTCGTCACGCACCATTTATGTTCCCGATACTCCTTATCGGAATGCAACAAGGTGTCGCCCAACAGCCCGTCCTCGCGGAGAGTTTTTCCCCGAGGACAGGTGCCGGCCACCGCCTCGCTGTGCAAAACCCTGCCACGTCGTTTATACAGTCGCTCTGGAGTGGCGCCGATGAACGCGCATTGCGGTTGGGGTTGAATATAAAAGTGGTAAGCGATAGGCTCGATTTCTTTGAGTCGCTGCAATAGCAACGCCGCTTGTGGACGGTTTTCGAATTGCAGCGTGGTGCTACGGCTGAGTACGATTTTATCAATGTCGCCGCTATTCAAAGTAGCCAGCGCAGTTTCAAGATTACGCTCCCACTGGGCTTGATCCGGATTATCGTGACGCCGCAGAGGAACCGGGTTGCTGGAATCGGCTAGCTTGCCTTGCGTGCGCACAGCGGCCCACTCATCCCAAGCCCACGGCAATTTTTTGTGGTCATTGATAACCAGGTTGCAGGCAAAATAACTGCCGGTACTGTCGGATACCACTTCGCAGCGAGGCAGGATGAAAAAACAGGTACCGTAACACCGCCAGTGCTCATCAACGGCAGCATCCGGATCAAAGCGCATTCCACCGTAATAACGCGCTTTCCCTTCATGTCCACTGAGCACATGTTGGATCTGCGAGAGCACCTGTCCATAGTGATTTGTGCCGTCACACTGGATTTTATCGGCAATACCGATACCGGCCATCTCGAAAGTGTTATTGCGATTCGACCAGTACAACTGGGTGGGATGATCCTGCCAGCTTAACCATTGCAGAGGAGAACAGTCCGCTATCGGAACTTCCAGCCGGAGAATGCGTTTGGCTCCGTGGGCGGGTTCCGTGTCAGAGAACGCCCATTGTTGTAATTGCTCCGTCAATAAGTCTTTAGCCGTTACTAACGGAAACCGGGTCGGCAACGGGCTAGGGTTCAACGATATCGGTAGGTTCATGAGTCAGGACACTGTTAAATCGCGGCGTCGCACGCGTTCAATCCGGAAAAGACCCCGTCAAGGCGAACAGGTTCGAGCAGTTTAACACGCTCGTGCGTCTGTCGGAGCCACGCGCTGTTTCGTGATGAACTCCGGTTAAATATTCCGTATTCCAGCCCGCAAAGGATACTCAAACGGATCGACCGTGTTGCGATACGGGTTTCACCAGCATAAGAATAGCAAATGATACTTTTACTACTGCACTCCTTACCCATTAGCCATACCGCGGGGATCCTGCAAACCAGTAGTTACTGCGATTTCCGCCAGTAATCTTGGCGGGGCAATTGTAAAAACCAGCCCTGCTCCTGCAAACTGCGTATCACCTCGCGCACATCCTCCTGGGCCAGCTTGCGCACCGGATTCAACTCCAGTTCCATCAGGTAGATGGGATCCCCCAACATGCGTAACAACACGTCGGGGACTGGAGTAAAATCGTCCTTGTCGGCCAGATACAGATAAGCGCCTAGTTTCTTGGGACTTTTGTATATCGTACAGAACATAAGTACTCTTTGATGTAAACCGCCAGCTTGGGTTGAATGATGACATGCAACGAAGAAATCGTAAACGAGTCGATCTGAAACTTGGCGCAACGCGTATCAGGATTGGTGCGCTACCATAGTCGCGGAGATGTTCCCGCGAATCTGAATCGCTGATCCAGTGCACAAGGTAACAGCCAATGGCGACCTACTCTCATGTGGTGGGTAACACCACCTACCGATTCGATAATCTCAAAACGCTAATGGCTAAAGCCGGACCGGCGCGCGCCGGAGACTATTTAGCGGGCATCGCCGCCGGTAGCGCTGCGGAACGGGTAGCCGCCCAAATGACACTCGCCGAGCTGCCACTCAAACGCTTTCTTGAGGAAGCGCTGATTCCTTACGAAACCGACGAAGTAACCCGTCTCATCTTGGACGGACACAACGCGGATGCCTTTGCGCCGGTCAGTCATCTCACCGTCGGCGATTTTCGCAATTGGTTGCTCTCTCATGAAGCCGACGAACACGCCCTAAGTGCATTAACTCCTGGGATCACGCCCGAGATGGCGGCTGCCGTCTCTAAACTGATGCGCGTGCAAGACTTAATTCTGGTCGCGCAGAAATGCCGCGTGGTCAGCCGGTTTCGCAATACCGTCGGCTTGCAGGGACGGTTATCTACTCGCTTACAACCGAATCATCCCACCGATGACCCCAGCGGCATTGCCGCTAGCATCCTGGACGGCTTGCTGTACGGAAACGGCGACGCAGTGATCGGTATCAACCCGGTGAGCGACAATGTCTCTGCCGTCATCCAATTGCTGGACATGCTGGATGCCATCATTGAGCAGTATCGGATTCCTACCCAGTCCTGCGTGCTGAGTCATGTAACAACGCAGATTGAGGCGATTCGGCGGGGTGCCCCCGTGGATCTGGTATTTCAATCCATCGCCGGTACTGAAGCCGCCAACAAAAGTTTTGGGGTGACTTTGCAGCTTTTAGAGGAGGCCCGCCAAGCTGCGTTAACACTGAACCGAGGTACGGTCGGCAATAACGTGATGTATTTTGAAACAGGGCAGGGCAGCGCGCTGTCAGCCGATGCCCATCACGGCGTCGATCAGCAGACTTGTGAAGCACGTGCTTATGGAGTAGCCCGACAATTCGATCCGCACTTGGTCAACACCGTGGTGGGTTTTATCGGCCCTGAGTATCTTTACGACGGCAAGCAGATCATTCGTGCCGGTTTGGAAGATCATTTCTGCGGCAAGCTGTTAGGACTACCGATGGGTTGCGATGTCTGTTACACCAACCATGCTGAGGCCGACCAAGATGATATGGATATGTTGCTCACCCTGCTCAGTGTCGCCGGCTGTAATTACGTCATGGGCATTCCGGGATCCGACGACATCATGCTGAATTACCAGACCACTTCGTTTCATGACGCGCTATATGTTCGTGAAGTGCTGGGTCTCAGAGCGGCCCCTGAGTTTGAAGCATGGCTGCAAGAGTTGGGCGTTTTTAGCACCGGTGAGCGACCGCAGCTTCAGAACACCGTGCCACAGCCGTTCCGTCGAGCGCTTGCGTATCTTGGATAGTGAGTAATTCGGATGACCAAGAGAAAAAACCCGGTAGTTTTCGATGCTTGGCAACAGTTGCGCACGTTCACCGCAGCTCGGATTGCGCTGGGCCATTGCGGGGCAAGTCTTCCCACCCAACCACATCTTGAGTTCCAGTTAGCCCATGCTCAGGCGCGCGATGCGGTTCATCTCCTGTTTGATGTTATGGCTGTGCAAGATCAGTTGCAGACACTCAATTGCCCGGTGATCCCCCTGCACAGCGCAGCATCGGACCGCAGGGAGTATTTGCAAAGACCGGATCTCGGACGGCGCTTGGATGAACCGTCACGGGGTCGTTTAGTAACCTGGACAGCTGAGGAAGCGGCGCCCTATGACGTCGGATTCGTGGTCGCGGATGGCCTATCCGCATTGGCCATTCATCGCCATGCCGTTCCGTTCCTTAAAGCGTTGTTACCGCTGTTGAGTGGTTGGCGTATCGCGCCTATCGTACTGATTGAGCATGGGCGGGTTGCTATCAGCGACGAAGTCGGCGCGTTATTGGGTGTGCGCCAGGTGGTTATTTTGATCGGCGAACGACCGGGCTTGAGCTCTCCGGATAGTTTGGGGCTCTATCTGACTTATCAGCCACGGATCGGTTTGACCGATGCGGATCGTAACTGCATCTCCAATATTCGTCCTCAGGGATTGAGTTACCGGGCTGCTGCCAACAAACTGGTTTATCTTCTGAACGAAGCGCGGCGACGGCAGCTTTCCGGAGTTAATCTGAAAGATGAAGAGGAAAGCGTTCACCATGAAGTGGCTTTCCCCAGGAAGAATTTCCTGTTGGATTAGCGGTATTAACTCGCCCGCAAAGGTAAATCAACAGTCATTCCTTCGCTCAGTTGCACCGGCTCGCCTTGGTGGAAAATTTCCAAACCTGCCCCCTTTTGCAACAAATAAGTCACGGTGTTTTTCTCGCGGTCGATGTCCACGATCAACTGTTGGCCGCGAATGGTGAGTGGAAACCGCAATCCCCTGAGCCCTTCACCATCTGCACCTAATTTCGGATCGAAGGTAATTTTGCCGTCGTAGTCACGCATCCCGGCTGCGCCATACACCGCCGTCATCCAGGTGCTACCCATACAAGCGATATGACAGCCTTGATCGACGTTAGCCGCTACGTCAGCTAAGTCCATGAGCGCGGCGTAACGTAGATACTGACGGGCTTTGTCGAGATAGCCCAATTCATAAGCGATAATGCATTGGATAGACACCGACAGCGAAGAGTCGCCGGTAGTCAGCGGATCGTAGAAGTCGAAATTGCGGCGTTTTTGTTCCAGCGAAAACTCATTGCCCAACAACAGCATCGCGAGCACAATGTCGGCTTGCTTGATCACTTGATGGCGGTAAATCACCAAGGGGTGAAAGTGCAGTAACAATGGATACTTGTCGGGCGGGGTACCGGCGAAATCCCAAGGCTTCTTCTCCAGAAATTCATCGTCTTGCAGATGAATGCCGGTTTTGGCATCGAATGGGACATACATGTTATCTGCCGCCCGTTGCCAGGCTGCGATTTCTGCCGGGTCCAGCTGCGTTTCATGAACCAACTCAGCAAAGCGGGCGACTTGATGTTGTTGCAGATGGTCTAGCGTGTTTGCGGCATACCACAGTTTTCGCGCGCCAACGAGGTTGGTGTAAGCGTTATTATTGACTACGGTACTTGTACTCATCGGGTCCGGTCACGCCGTTAATGCAGAATTTGCCGTTATGCGCTTGGGAATAAAATCCCAAATCGAGCCATAAGCGGGCGGTTTCCACCAACATCTCAGCCCCTTCCCGGTGGAGAAACTCGACATCGCCGCTGATGTCTACGTATTTTTTGAGTGCATAGATAATATCGGCGTTAATGTGATACTGCGCCGTTCCGGCCGCGTAGTAAGCGGATGCTTCTTCACCGTTGACGGTTCGCCAAGGGAACAACGCCCCGCGCTGATTGACTTGGCGAGCCCGTTCACGAGCTTGCTCCAACATGCCGTAACGGAATTTCAGCAAATTCCGGGCAACCCGAGGTTCGGTATAGGTCAGAAACGGCAGCACGTAGATCTCGGTATCCCAAAAATAATGCCCCTCGTAGCCATGCCCTGTCAGTCCTTTGGCCGGGATACCCACGCTCTCCGCGCGGCTGATGCCTGCAGAATATGGAATAGATTAAAACGGACCACTTGTTGAATGGTGGGATCGCCTCTGACCTGCACGTCGCTTTTGGCCCAGAAATCTGCCACGTAATCCCGTTGTGTGTCTAACAGCGCAGTAAATCCTTGGGCTAAACCGCGATCCAATGCCCGTTCGGCACGTTCGCATAATTCCAGGGCGGGCGCGCTGCGGGGAGGTATGATAAGTCATCACTTTGGTGAGTCGTACTACCTGGCCGACCTTGCCTTCGACCGAGAATAGAACACGCCCGTGGTCCTCGGTACATTCGGTTTGCACCGTGTGAGGTCCATCCGCTTCCAGTTGATGATCAATTCCGCAGGCTAAAGTCATGCCGCTATTCCGCGTTTTATAACTTAGAATAATCCGCGCGGCGTAGGCTTTTTGTTCCTGCGGCAGTAAGACGCGTTCTTTGAAGGCCCGGGTACCGCGGGGATCGCCGACTTCGACTTGATTTTCGTCCTTGTAGACGACTTCCGAGGACAACACGATCGGCGCGTCGGCATTCAATAGTTCGACTTCGTAGGCAATCGCTGCCAAGTGTCGGTGCACGAACGATACCAAACGGCGGGAGCGAATGCGGATACGTTTGCCGGAATGCTTCTCCCAAATGATTTCGCGATCCAGCGTACCGGAACGCATATCCAAAGCGCGTTGATAATAGATGAGATTGACCTTGGAAATATCCAACGGCTCGTCGTCGATGTAAAGCCGGATTATCTTGCCGTCCGGGGCGTTGACTAGGGTTTGGCCGGTTTTGGCAAAGCCAAACGCATCTTCACCATAAACAATCGGCCAGGTTTCGTGAAAACCATTGAGGAATGTCCCATTGCGACCGACCGGAGAACCTTCTTCGGCCCCGCCCCGGATACCGAGATAGCCGTTAGCGGTGGTAAACAGTGTTTCGGTCTGAGCAATGAGACGCCGATAAAAACGGGTCTCTACCAATCGCCATTCGTCGGTCGGATAGACGTAATTCGGAAGTTGTTGGATGGCTCTTGTTAGCATGGCAGCGCACTTTATAGTTCACAAGTCAGCGGATAGAGATGAGTTTAGCTGGCTAACCGAACGGAGTCAGTTATAACCTATCAGGAGTTCCCATCATTTCCGGAATTATCAACTAGGGGAGAAAATCATGTCGCAACAACACCCCATCGTTGCGGTTACCGGCTCATCGGGGGCCGGCACTACGACGGTCAGAATGGCCATGGAGCATGTGTTTCGCCGAGATGGTTTCAGGGCCACCTTCGTTGAAGGAGATAGTTATCATCGTTACGATCGAGAAGAGATGCAGCGCTTGGTGGCCCTGTACCGCGAGCAAGGCAAGGATCTGAGCCACTTCGGCCCGGAAGCCAATTTGTTCGAAGAACTCGAAGAGTTATTCAGAGAGTACAGCGAAACCGGCACCGGGAAGAGGCGGCATTATCTGCATAATGAAAGTGAGGCCGACGGCTATGATCAATTACCCGGCACCTTCTCACCCTGGGAAACCCTGCCGCAGGACACGGATCTGCTGTTTTACGAAGGGCTGCATGGCGGATTGATCACGAATACGGTCAATGTATACCAATATGTCGATCTACTGATCGGCGTGGTGCCGATTGTCAATCTGGAATGGATTCAAAAAATTCATCGCGACACGGCTGAGCGAGGGTACAAACCCGAGGATGTCACCGACACCATATTGCGGCGGATGCCTGATTATTTACATTACATCATTCCGCAATTTTCCCGCACTGACATCAATTTTCAGCGGGTTCCCACGGTAGACACGTCAAATCCATTTATCGCCCGCGATATTCCCAGCCAGGATGAAAGTTTCATCGTGATCCGTTTTCGCAATCCCAAGAGACTCAGGATCGATTTTGTTTACCTGTTAAACATGTTGCATGGCTCGTTCATGTCCCGCCGCAACACCTTGGTGGTTCCCGGCGGCAAGATGGGATTGGCGATGGAGGTCATTTTGCAGCCCTTGATTGAGTCTTTGGTGCAAAAGGGTTCGCTGACTTAGTTCCCTGAACTGCTGGGCTAACCGAATGCCGCGATTGACCCGGTAAAAAACCGAGGATACAGCGCCC
>JAAUQA010000422.1 GCA_012032855.1 Candidatus Competibacteraceae bacterium | reverse complement strand
AACCAAGCTGACTGTCAGCGCCCACTGTCAGACCGAACCGGTCTACTAACAGCCATGAGCCAACCTCCAACTCTCCTCGGTATTCGCCATCACGGTCCCGGCTCCGCTCGCAGTGTGCAACATGCCCTGGCAGAGTTACAACCCGACGCCATTTTGATCGAAGGCCCGCCGGATGCCCAGGAATTATTGTCTTTAGCTCATCATACTGAAATGCAACCGCCGGTGGCCTTGTTGATCTACAGGCCCGAAGATCCCCAACAAGCGGTTTATTATCCCTTCGCTGAATTCTCTCCAGAATGGCAGGCCATCCAATACGGATTAAAGCATGGGGTGCTTTTACGATTTATGGATTTACCCCAGGCACACCGATTGACCCCGGAAGCAACGGAAAAGCAAGACGAGATCAGCCCCGAAATTGAGAAAACCGATTCCCCGAAAGCTTCAGCACCCACACCCGCAATCCGCCAAGACCCGTTGAACTGGATAGCCGAAGCCACCGGTTACGGTGATGGCGAGCGCTGGTGGGAGCATATGATTGAACAACGTCGGGACAGTCAGGACTTGTTTCAAGCGGTCTTGGAGTTGATGACCGTTTTGCGCGAGGAAACGGCGAATCTTCCGCTCGAACCTTTGGAAGCCTGCCGCGAAGCCTTCATGCGGCGCACGATTCGGCAAACTCAACAGGCCGGCTACCAGCGGATTGCGGTCATCTGTGGCGCTTGGCATGTCCCGGCTTTGGCCAAACCGCCTCCCGTTAAAGACGACAACGCGCTGCTCAAAGGGTTACCCAAAGTTAAGGTGACTGCTACCTGGGTACCGTGGACTTATGGCCGCTTGACCTACGCCAGCGGTTACGGGGCGGGTATTGAAGCGCCGGGGTTTTATCATCATTGCTGGATGACGCCCGATCAAGTCAGCGTGCATTGGTTAAGCCGGGTTGCGCAATTGTTACGAGAACATGATCTGAGTGCATCGACTGCCAGCGTCATTGAAGCCGTTCGCTTAGCCGAATCGTTGGCCGCTTTGCGCAATCGTTCTCAACCCGATCTGGCCGATCTCAATGAAGCTGCCCTGGCGGTATTCTGCTCCGGTGCTGAAACTCCGCTGATGTTGATCAAGGAAAAGTTGATGATCGGCGAGCGGCTCGGACAGGTACCGGCGGAAACTCCTATGTTGCCATTGCAACAGGACTTGCAACGCCAGCAGAAACGCTTGCGGCTGTCACCGGAAGCCGGTCAACGCCTGCTTGAATTGGATTTGCGCAAAACCAATGACTTGGAACGCAGCCGCTTGCTACACCGGCTTAACCTATTAAATATCTCCTGGGGCCGCACGGAGCGCGTCGGCGGCAAAGGAACCTTCAAAGAAAATTGGCGCTTGCAATGGCAACCGGAATTGGCTGTGGCGCTGATCGAAGCGAATGTTTGGGGTAATACCGTGGCGGACGCGGCGGCTAATTATGCACAGGTCACCGCCCAAGGCAGCGTAGAACTACCTGAACTCACGCGCCTCGCCGAACAAGTGCTGATTGCTGATCTACCCGCCGTTATCAGTCCGGTGATGACCCGGCTACAGAATGTAGCTGCCCTCACCAGCGATATTCCGCATTTGATGGAAGCCTTACCGCCGCTGGTCGATACGCTGCGTTACGGAAACGTGCGACAAACCGATACTGCCTTAGTAGCGCATATCGTTGACGGACTCGTGACCCGCATTTGTATCGGTCTGCCCGGTGCTTGCGCGTCACTCGACGACAATGCCGCACAAGCGATGTTTGCCCGTCTGGAGGCGGTCAACAGCGCTATTAACGTATTGCAGAATGAGGAGCAGCTGGAATATTGGCGAGCGTTGTTGTTACGGCTGACCGATCAGCAGGGTTTGCACGGATTATTGGCGGGGCGGTGTTGCCGGTTGCTGTTCGAACGCAGTGCTCTAGATGCCGACCAAGTTGGCCGTCGCCTAAACTGGGCGTTGTCGACGGCAAATGAACCGAGTCAGGCGGCGGCTTGGATCGAAGGATTCCTGCGCGGCAGCGGATTAATCCTGCTACACAATGAGACCCTTTGGCACATATTGCACGAGTGGGTCATCGGTCTACGCGGTGATTTATTTGTGCAACTATTACCCTTGTTGCGCCGTACCTTCGCGACCTTTGCCGCACCCGAACGGCGGCAGATGGGCGAACGGGTGCGCGGGACGTCTTCGTCCAGCATAGGAACAGTGGACACGGCGATTGACCAAGACCGGGCGGACCGGGTATTGCCGCTGGCCATGCGCTTGTTGGGTTTGGCCTGAACGGCTAAAGTAAGCTATGACAACGCGCTCCAATCCGGTAACCACTGATACGGTGCAGTGGCCTTGGTCGCTCCACTGCTGGCGGTGCCGGTGTTGTTTCTGTTGTCGTCTAACGCCAATTCTTTTCACTGAGTCATCAGGGGCCGGCATGTTTGAAAATCTGACTGATCCCATTGTGCTGTCACGGATGCAGTTCGCGTTGACCGCGATGTTCCATATCCTCTGGCCGGTGTTGACGATTGGCCTGTCGCTGTTCCTGGTAACGGTGGAAGCCCTGTGGTTGAAAACCGGCAACCCCGATTATTACCACCATGCGCGGTTCTGGGGTAAGTTGTTCCTCCTCAATTTCGCAGTCGGGGTGGTCACCGGTATTCCGTTGGAGTTTGAATTCGGTACCAACTGGGCAAGATTCGCTGACGCCAGCGGTGACTTTTTCGGCGCCATCTTGGGTTTCGAAGGTGCGATGGCCTTCATGCTGGAAGCCGGTTTTCTGGGCATCATGATGTTCGGTTGGCAGCGGGTTGCCCCGCCGATTCACCTGTTTTCTACCTGCATGGTGGCGTTCGGCGCTTCGTTGTCGGCATTCTGGATTTTGGCAGCGAATTCGTGGATGCAAACACGCCGGCGGGCACATGGAAGACGGTCGGTTCGTCGTCGATAGTTTCGCCGAGGCCATCTTCAATCCCGACATGCCGTGGGGCGTTTCCCATATGTGGGTGGCCGCACTGGAAACCAGCGCCTTCGTCATCGGCGGGATCAGTGCCTGGTATATTCTTAAGGATCGTCACGCCGAATTTTTCCTGAAATCGTTCCGTATTACCGTTGCTGCGGCCCTGATCATCACGCCCTTGCAGATTTTTTTGGGGGATGGCAGTGGGCGTGCCGTTTTCAAATATCAACCGGCCAAGGGCGCTGCTATCGAAGGCCATTGGGATACCAATCCACCGGGTCAGGGTGCCGATTGGGCGATTGCGGCTTGGCCGAACCGCAGTGAGCAAAAAACGATTGGGAGATCACCGTGCCCGATGGTTTGTCGTTATTGGCGACCCGCACCCTGGACGGTCAGGTCAAGGGGCTGGAGGAATTTCCAGTGGCTGACCAACCGCCGCTGATGCCGGTGTTGTTTTACGGCTTCCGGATTATGGCGGGTATCGGAGTGCTGTTTTCCTGCTGACCTGTTGGACCGGTTTGGTGTGGTGGCGGCACGGACTCACCGTTGAAACCCTGACAGCACGCCGCTGGTTGCTGCGGGTTTGGGTGATGATGATCCCCATGGGTTATATCGCCGTCGAAATGGGCTGGGTGGTGCGCGAAGTGGGCCGCCAGCCGTGGCTGATTTATGGCATTCTGCGAACCAGCGACGGCGCTTCCAAGCTTCCTGCCGGCGTGGTGGGCGGATCGTTGATCGGCTATATCCTGCTCTATACCCTTTTATTGCTGGTATTTCTGACATTCGCTCGCCGTTTGATCATGAAGGGGCCGAACCTCAGCGCTGCGGTTCCGGCTCGGCATACCGAGGACCCCGTGAATACGCGTCCTTTCAAACATATCGTGGATGGGCG
>JAAUQA010000421.1 GCA_012032855.1 Candidatus Competibacteraceae bacterium | reverse complement strand
GCCGCGCCGGGATTCGCGGTGATGACCCCATTCCGGCGTTGCGTCTCCAAGCCGGAGACATCCTGGTGTTGGGCGGTACTCCGGAACAGCTGGTCCTTGCCGAAACGCGTCTGCTCCGGGGTTAATCTTCCAGATAGGTGTATCCTGTTAGCCCGGCTTCCAATTCATTCAGATAGGCGCTGCGCTGCCGATCATTGAGCGGCGCGGCAGCGATCTTGGCGCGATAGGCGGCGCGTAATTCATCCGGTTCAAAATGCACATAACGCAGCAGATCGGACACGGTATCGCCGTGTTCCGGTTCTACGACGCGATGGCTGCCGTCATCGGTCAATTCGATATTTACTGCATCGGTGTCGCCGAATAAGTTATGCATGTCGCCTAGAATTTCCTGATAGGCGCCGACCAGGAATATGCCCAGCAGATAGGGCTCCCCGGCCCGGAAAGGCGGCAGCGGCAGGGTGGTTTCCACTCCCTCGCCGTCCACGTAATAGGAAATACAGCCGTCGGAATCGCAAGTCAGGTCTTCCAATACCGCCCGACTTAGCGGTGCTTCATTCAAACGATGCAACGGCATGATCGGAAAAATCTGGTCTATGGCCCATACATCCGGCACTGACTGGAACACGGAAAAGTTGACGAAAAATTTTTCCGCCAATTTTTCATTCAGTTCATCCAGCACTTCGCGATGGGCACGGACCCGAAGATTCAACAATTCGCGAACCTGATGGCAGATGGCGAAGTACAACTGCTCGGCCTGAGCGCGTTGTTCCAGACTTAACACACCATGCACGTACAGCCTGTGCTTCGCCCAACCAGTGCACTGCGTCGTGATAAGCCTCTATGGCGGAACTGCGGGACAGAGCCTGAAAGCTGGACCATAAGTCGTGTAGGATGACTGGATCGGTTGAGGCGGGTTGCTCGGCCGGAGCCATCTCCGGCATGGGCTGATGATCGGTCACATTAGTGATCAGCAGGGCATGATGCGCGGTCAGGGCACGCCCGGATTCGGTCATCAGTTCCGGATAAGGCAATTCTTGCTCGGCACAGACCTCCCATAAGGTATGCACGACATTATTCGCGTATTCCTGCACGCTATAATTCATGGAACAGTCGCTACGCGAGGCAGTGCCCTCGTAGTCAATGCCTAGTCCGCCACCAACATCGATAATGCCGAGTGGGACGCCCAGGCGACGCAGTTCGGCATAATAGCGACCGATTTCCCGCAGGCCGCGTTGAATATCCCGCACATTGGCGATTTGCGACCCCATGTGGCAATGCAGCAGAATCAAGCTATCCAGCAAGTCCCGCGCGCGTAACCGGTCAATAGCGGCCAGGAGCTGGCCGGCGGATAAGCCGAATTTGGATTTCTCGCCACCGGTGTTCTGCCACTTGCCGGCGCCGATAGACGCCAGTTTCACGCGGATACCCAGTTGCGGCTTGATCCCCAGTCGTTCAACCTCGCTTTCAATCAGCTCCAACTCGGACAGCTTTTCCACCACGATAATGACCCGCAGCCCCAGTTGCCTGCCGATCAGAGCCAGCCGGATATACTCACGGTCTTTATAACCGTTGCAAATGACGGTTCCACCCGGCTGGGAAAGCGCCAGCACCGCCATGAGCTCCGGCTTGCTGCCGGCCTCCAAGCCCACTCGTGAACCGCCATGACGGATGATTTCGTTCACCACGCTGCGTTGTTGATTAACCTTAATGGGATAGATGGCTGTATAGCGCCCCTGAGACCCTTCGTCCTCCAGGGCATTGCTAAAGGCTCGGCACAGCACATCGACCCGGTCGTGCAGAATATGATTGAACCGCACCAACACCGGTAATCCATAGCCGCTAGCCCGTAATTGCTGCGCCAGCGCTTGCAGATTCAGTCCGGGATGACGATTATGGTGTGGTGTGCGGACGATAATGCTACCGTCCGCGTCGATATCGAAATAACCGCCGCCCCAGCGGGCGACGTTATACACTTCCCGAGCCTGGGCCAGGGTCCAAGTGATTGGTTCGAGCTGATCCTGCACGGCTTAGTCCTCACTAATCAACCAGACGGAGTGAAACACAAAGTGACGTTGGGTAACGAATGGTTTTCGGAAATTGATACGCATAACGGGTCTGCCTTTTCACTGAAGATCAAGGAAAAACTGTGGGACGAGCACAGCCCTTTCCAACATATCGAGGTGTACGCAACCGAAGGTTTCGGTCATTTGCTGGTCATCGACGGTTATATCATGCTCACTGAACGTGACAACTTTTTATATCACGAAATATTGACCCACCCGGTCTTATTCACTCACCCTGATCCCAAGCAGGTGTTGATTATCGGCGGCGGTGATTGCGGCACCTTGCGTGAGGTGTTGAAACACCCCGGCGTGGAAAGCGCCACCCAAGTGGAAATCGATCAGGCAGTGACCCAGGTATCGGTAGCGTTTTTTCCCCGAGTTGTGCGAAGCCAATCAAGACACGCGCGCCAAGTTCTGTTTTGAAGACGGCATCGCCTGGGTGCAAAACGCAACGGCAGGGTCTTACGACGTGATTATTGTGGACAGCACAGATCCCATTGGTCCGGCTGCGGGATTATTTTCCGAAGTATTTTATGGGGAGTGTCGGCGGGCCTTAGGAGAAAACGGCTTACTTGCGCAACAAAGCGAATCGCCGCTGTTCCATCTCGAAACGATTCTTGAGCCCATGCACCGCAATTTGCGGGCGGCAGGATTTACTACGGTACACAGCGCACCGTTTCCGCAATGCGTTTATCCGTCCGGTTGGTGGTCCGTTACTCTGGCCGGCAAAACCGGTTCGCTCAAGCAGTTTCGAGAAACCGATGCCAAGAACAAACGGTTTACCACCAATTACTATAACGCCGACATGCATCGTGCCGCTTTAGCGACGCCTGAATTCATGCGCCGCCAGCTGCAAGGCTGAGAATAATAGACATGATTCGCCCTCCCTCCGTGTTAGAAGGAGGGCGAGTGTCAGTGCAGCCGTAATCGGCCTAAAGTGCTTCCGCGCCGGTTTCGCCGGTACGGATACGAATCGCTTGCTCCATATCGAAGACGAAAATCTTCCCGTCGCCAATTTTGCCGGTATTGGCCGCCTTGCAGATGGCTTCGATGACGCGCTCGGCAACGGCGTCGTCTACGCCGATCTCAATTTTGACCTTAGGTAAAAAATCCACCACGTATTCCGCACCCCGATACAACTCGGTATGCCCTTTTTGCCGACCGAAGCCTTTCACTTCAGTGACGGTGATGCCCTGAACACCGACCGTAGACAACGATTCCCGAACGTCATCCAACTTAAATGGTTTGATGATGGCTGTGATGAGTTTCATGATCGAACCCTGTTGTGCGTTTCACTCAATAGATAAAAAGACTATACCGGAAAACCTTACAAGCTGTAACCACGCTCATCATGCAAGGTGATATCCAGCCCTTGGGTTTCCTCTTCGTCGCTGACCCGCAGCCCTATGATGACATCGACGAGCTTCAGGAGTATAAAGCTCAAAATGCCCGTATAAACAATCGTGAAAATAACGCCTTTGCATTGCACCCATAATTGCCCTGCAATGGTCATTCCGTCGGCCAAACCCGCACCACCTAGACTGGTGTCAACACACAAACCAGTCAATATAGCGCCCACGATACCGCCGACCGCATGCACACCGAATACATCCAGCGAATCGTCATAACCCAGCGCACGCTTCAGTTTGGTCGAGGCAAGGAAACACACCACACCCGCGATCAGTCCCAGTGCAATGGCGCCCATCGGCCCGATAGCGCCCGCTGGCTGGCGTAATGGCGACCAGTCCGGCTACGCGCCCGATGCAATGCCCAGCAACGAAGGCTTGCGATGGGTGATC
>JAAUQA010000053.1 GCA_012032855.1 Candidatus Competibacteraceae bacterium | reverse complement strand
TAGGGTTATTTCTACAAACTGATCAAGTTCCTGAAAACAAACTTCACAACTGACCTCATCGTGGCGAGTGGCGACGAGTGGCGCGGATTCAAGCTTTTTTAGACGGTTGACATTCAACATAGTGGCCTCAGTTTTCTCATAACTATCTCATAGACGACGTTGTTGGAGAGGGTCTTACAGGGCTTATTCAAAGGCGGCTAATACTTCCTGTGGAGTGAATCCATTTTCGGTCATTTTTCGTTGGAGGTTTTGGCGCGCATCGAAGATCAGTTTGTACAGGGCATTGCGGTTGGTGTTCATGCGGGCGGCGACTTCCTCCATCGGAATCTCATTGAATACTACGGCGGTAATAGCCTGGCGTTGGCGTTCGGTTAGTTCTTCATCGATCATTTTTTGAACGAATTCAAGCAAAGTTACGCCGCGTGGTCTGGTCTTCTGGAGTTGCTTCAGGGTCTGTAAGGATCGCTGGAGTGTATTCGTTGCCTTCTTGATCCTCAATCATCTCTTGCAGAGAAAGGTCTTGCCAGCGACGGCGACGCAATTCAGTGAAAGCGGAGTTGATGGTAATTTTCTGTGCCCAGGTGGTGAACCGGCTCCGACCCTCGAACGAATCGAGCGAGTCGGTGATCTTCAGCAAGGGTTTCGCAACGAGGCCATGCTTATAGCGCAAAAGGTTTAGCGATGGATTTAATAGAGCGATTCGAGAAGCTGTTGGCGGATGGCCAAGATAACGCCCTGTTGCGGTTCGGGCTGGGTAGTGCCTACTTGAAAGCAGGCGATTGCGAAAACGCTAAACGGCATTTACAAGCCGCGGTGCAACACGATCCCGCTTATTCAGCAGCCTGGAAAGCATTGGGAAAAGCGTTGACCGAATCCGGCGAAATTTCTGCCGCTATTGCTGCGTATGAGCAGGGTATTGAGACCGCCGAGAAAAAAGGCGACGTACAAGCCGCCAAAGAAATGCGGGTGTTCTTGAAACGTTTAAATAAAACAAAAGGATGAAGGGCGGAACATAGGTAACATGCACTAATTTCTGGCCACGCGCTGATAACATTCCGTCATGACTGATGAGCCTCGGTTACAGCGGTGAAATCGACAGTGCCGAAAGCGGTGTGTCCTTCTTGAGTGCTGAACTGATCGGGTTGAGTTTCTACTCGAAAATCGACAGTCGTGCCTTCCCAGGCTAAGACCGTCTCCCGGTTATTGACATCCAACACCCGCGCGCCGTTTTGTTCCGCTATGGTCAACCAGCGATACGGATCGCGGCCGTAGAATCCGTAATAGGGCAGGCCACCAGCGTCAGTCATATACATGAAAACCCTGCACCACCGCTGATGTTTTGTAGTCTCGGTTAAACGTAGGCCGCCAATCTTGTGCGAAGCGGGGCGGCAAGGCGCCTTCAGCAGGCTTGAACGCCATGCAAACGATTTCGACCTTGTTCGCCAGTTCCCACACTTGCCAACCATCCTGATTGATCAACAATTGTTGATACAGGGTGTCCACTGCCGTTTTTTCCATGAAACCCGGTCCGGGCTTGTCATGGATTGGATCCGGGCTTGTCCCGCAAGCACTCAATAGCACCGACGCAAATATCAGATTCTTTTCATAACATCCTGCTGCACTGTTTAGAAAGCGTTAGCACCGTTAAAGGGCTTTTCGATTGATGCCAGTTCATAACCCGTTCCAAGCCAAATAAGCACCCGCCAGCAAAGCTACCAACAAGGCGAGTAGCGCATCGCGCCGGTATTTATTGATCAAACCGCGTTCGGAAACCGTGGAAATCAAAAACGGTTGGCTCCAATCCTCGGGATTCGACAGGATATGGACATCCGGCATGGCGCTGCTCATCAGGTTCTTCCGTTCAACCTGACGATAGGCAGCGCGCCGCGCGGCCTCCCATTCATCCGGGTCGATACGGCCGTTGCCGCGCCGGTCGAACAGTGCCATGCGACGCGGATCTTTCTGCCATTGTGCCAGTAGTTCGGTAACCTGACGGCGTATATCCGGCGGTTCCCGGTGCCCGCCCGCGGTTTCAAACCAGCCCATGATATGCAATTCTTCGCCTGGCATGATGCGCTGTTCGGTATTCCGGTATTGCGCACCGATACCCCATAGTGCAAAAGTGCGCCCGCCATGCCGATCACCGTACCAGCGATCTTGGGTGGTCTTGATCACCTCGGCTCCGTCCGGGTCTACCACGCACCGCCCGGTGTCGTCTTCCAATACGAACAGATGATCACTGATGCCGTGATTGATGGTCCACCATCGGTTGTGCCGGTTTTCTTCAATACGAAAGCGATACCACGCGCAGGGCAAGCCGCTGAGCGGCGCGGCCAACTGCTCTCCTTCCCAGAAAGCAGCGCGTCCGCGCAACTCGACATAGCCTTGCGGTGCAGAGTGGATTTTAGCAATCGGGGTATCGGCTAGTGCCCAAGCGCGGCGGATGGAACGCCACGCCCAGAACAGACCGGCGGCGGCTAATCCGCCGGCAACCACAAAAATCAGCGACTCTCCGGTCATGAATCGGCGGCAAATAACTGCCTCATATCGACATCGTGTTTTTCCTCCTCCATGAATTCCAACAACCGTGCCGGATAGAAATTGAACAGCTTGGCGACAATCAGTTCGGGGAACTGTTCGATACGCACGTTGTTGATGTTGACCGCCCCATTGTAAAACTCGCGACGGTCGGCAATCGCGTTTTCCAAACCGGTGATGCGGGTTGCCAGATGCTGAAAGTTTTCGTTGGCGCGTAATTCCGGATAGTCTTCGGCCACGGCGAACAACCGGCCCAGACCGGAACGCAACATCGTCTCAGCGCTGCCTAATGCGTCCACATCACCCGTTTGACGAGCCTGTGATACAGCGCTGCGCGCAATCATCAGCTTCTCCAAAGTGTCCTGTTCGTAGCGCATGTATTGTCGGCAGACTTCGACCAGTTTGGGCAGTTCATCATGACGTTGCTTGAGCAATACGTCGATATTGGACCAGGACTTGGTCACGTTGTGTTTAATCTCCACTAGGCGGTTGTACAGCATCACGCCGTAAGCGAGTATCAAGCCCACCGCACCGAGTATTAACAGGGCGAATAGTCCCATATCAATCTCCGCCGGAGGACGGCACGGGTTCTATGTTCCAGATCTCCCGGGCATATTCCTGAATGGTGCGGTCCGAAGAGAATTTGCCCATGTGCGCCACATTGAGGATGGCTTTGCGGGACCACTCTGCAGTGTCACGGTACAAGGTATCGACGCGATCCTGACAGGCGATGTAGTCGGCATAATCGGCCAACAACATATATCGATCACCACCGTGGGTCAGCGTATCGACAACCGGGCTGTAGCGACCCCAGTCACCGCCGGAAAAATAACCTGAACTGATCATGTCCAAGACCTGTTTCAGTTCCTCGTTGGCATGATAGTAATGCCAGGGATCATAACCCTGCTGTTTCCGCGCCACGACTTGCGCAGCGGTCAAGCCGAAGATGAAAATATTATCTTCGCCGACCTCATCGCGAATCTCGATATTGGCGCCATCCAGGGTGCCGATGGTCAGCGCGCCGTTGAGCGACAATTTCATATTGCCGGTGCCGGAGGCTTCAGTTCCTGCAGTGGATATTTGTTCCGATAAATCGGCTGCGGGAATGATGCGCTCCGCATGGGTCACGTCATAATCGGGAATAAAGACCACCTTGAGCTGATCTTTAATCACCGGATCGTGATTGATGACATCGGCTACATCATTGATCAATCGAATGATTAGCTTAGCTAGCGCATAACCCGGCGCCGCTTTGCCGGCAAACACCACGGTACGCGGCACGATCTCGGCGCCCGGATTAGCGCGAATGCGGTTGTAGCGGGTGATTACATGCAGCAGATTCAGCAATTGCCGCTTGTACTCATGCATCCGTTTGACTTGCACGTCGAACAGGGAATCGGGATTAACCGTAATGCCGAGGTCCGTTTGGATATAATTGACCAGCTTCTGCTTGTTGTCGCGCTTGATGATCTGAAATGCGCTCTGAAAGTCGGCATTATTCGCAAGTGGGACCAATTGCTCCAATTGATCGAGTTTGGTTACCCAGTCCTGGCCAATGTGTTGGCTAATCAGCTTGGCCAAACCCTGGTTGGCCAGACACAGCCAACGACGCGGAGTAATGCCGTTGGTTTTGTTGATAATCCGACCGGGAAAGAATTCTTCGAAATCAGCAAATAAGCTGGATTTCAACAACTCGGTATGCAGCGCGGCTACCCCATTCACCTTGTGGCTGCCGACCACCGCGAGATAAGCCATCCGCACTTTTTTTCGCCGTCTTCTGAGATCAAGGACATCCGCTGTAACCGGCCGATGTCGCCCGGATAGCGGTGACTGACTTCCTTTAAGAAACGCCGATTGATTTCGTAAATCACCCCGAGATGGCGCGGCAGTATCTTCTCCATCACGTTGACCGACCACGTTTCCAGCGCTTCCGGCAACAAGGTGTCGATTGGTATAGGAAAACACCTGGGTGCTGATATCCCAAGCCTCATCCCAGTTCAGATGGTAGACGTCCAGCAACAGACGCAGTAACTCGGGAATAGCGAGCGCCGGATGCGTGTCGTTAAGCTGAATCGCTACTTTTTCGGGCAGGCCGTGCAAATCGTCATGGGTGCTCAGATAGCGACGAATGATGTCCTGCAGCGAGGCGGATACGAAAAAATATTCCTGACGCAGCCGCAGTTCCCGCCCCATCACCGTCGTATCGTTGGGATACAGTACCTTGGAGAGCGTCTCGGTCTGGCTCTTGTCCTCCACTGCCTTGATGTAGTTTCCCTCGTTGAAATGAGTCAGATCAAGATCGCGTGAGGCTTTAGCCGACCATAACCGCAAATTGTTGGCGGTATTACAGGCATAACCGGGAATGGGCATGTCGTAGGCCATCGCCATCACGGTCTCAGCGGCCTGCCAATCATGACCGATGCGCCCTTGCTCGTCGGTGTATTCCACGGAGCGGCCACCGAAATGCACCGGGTACATCACCTCCGGGCGCGGGAATTCCCAAGGATTGCCGTAACGCAACCAGTTGTCTGGATGTTCGACCTGCTGACCATCCTGAATTTCTTGGTGAAACATACCGTATTCGTAACGGATGCCGTAACCGTATCCGGGCAACTGTAGGGTGGCCATGGAATCCAGAAAGCACGCTGCCAGTCGTCCCAAACCGCCGTTGCCAAGCGCGGCATCAGGTTCGATCTCAATAGTGGTGTCGCGGGGTATGCCCAGATCGTCGATGACCTTTGCGCACTCATCGGCAATGCCGAGATTCATGATGCTATTGGTCAAGGCCCGTCCCATCAGAAATTCCATAGAAATGTAATAGGCGCGTTTGACATCGTGCTCATAATGGCTACGCATGGTGTCCATCCAACGTGCGGCGATTCGGTCGCGCACGGTGTGGGCAACGATGTCGAACCAATCGCGCGTGCTGACCGTGATCGGATCTTTGGCCACGGTATAGCTCAGATGATGAGCCACGCTTTGCCGGATTGTGGTTGGGTCCAGTCCTAGGTTTTCACGTTTCAGTAACCGTCTGGCTTTGACGAGATCGACCATTGTTATCCTCTGTGTTGGTTATGTGGGGCCTTGCTCAGGCCGATACACGATCGAAAAATACCGCTTGCTGCTTGCTCAGGCCAAATAGACCCGTTCCAGGGCGCTGCGGGAGATATTGCCTTTGTTGTCTTCGGCTTCAATAAAATAGCGCACATCTCCGGCACCTACCGGTAACCGGGCAGTGAAATAGTTTGCAACAATCTGCGCGCCGGTCTGGGATGGATAAGGACCTTGGTCGTCCATCGCCAGCGTGGTTTCCCCCTGTGCAGTGCGCAATACCAGAACGACTCGTTTCAAGCCGCTGATGTCATGCACAAAGCTATGCACCACGCCCTCCCGGGGCGCGTCTTCCAAACACCCCTGCCCCCATTTTTTGGCACCCGGATTTTCCGGAATTACCCAGGGCGCGAAAATCGTGGGACCGGTTTTATCGCGACCGGACGAAACGATCTTATCTATCGATCCTTTCGCCTGCTGATAAGCCAAATTGGCGGCATTAGTGACCTGTCGATCCCACACCTCTTGGCCGGTCCAGTACCAATAACAACTGGTCTGTGCCACTAACTGCAAGCGTGTGATCTCGTTTAAGACTGGATTTTTCGGTTCCGAGTCTTCGAGGACATGCACCAAATTCTGAAACGCCGTCAGCACTGCCCAGGAATTCAAATCCGGCGAATAAGGTTCGTTATACCGGCTGAACCATTTCATGAACTGCGGATCACCGTTGTCCGCCCCGCTCCAGGAACCGGGTTCGAGATGGATCGGTTTTTCCGGGTCCGGTGGAAATTGTTGCAGATAATCGCGAATGGTGATCAATTCGAAGCGCGGATCGCCTCGCAACCACCGCACCAACTCCCCGGTATTGTGCATGTAATAGCTGTCGGCGCCGCCGCCGTGGTTGTCACCGTCCGAATGCAGCAGGAAAAACGGCGGATGTTTAGGATCGTAACTGCCGGTGGAGACGACATGGTCATACACCTGACCCAACACGTCTGGATACTGCAAGGCGCCGAACCCACCGCGGGCATCCTCGTTGCCGATGTAGCGCTCGGCGGGCACCGCAATCACCTGATAGCGTTTGCCGTCAGGGTCTTCGTATTGCACATATTCGGGTTTCAAGAGGCTAGGGGAAATCTTGGAACCGGCCCAAATATTATGCAATTGCAGCCAATCATCCACCGGCGGATTAGCCTGTTCAGCCTGGTTGGGCGGCAACATCCCCTCGTTCATTCCGGCATAAGGGTAATCACGGCAGGCGCGGAAGCGGTGAATGGAATCATAAATAATCGCTTCGATGCCGGCTTCCTGCAATGCCGGAATCATCCGCACATGAAACGCAGTTTCCGGCGGAAACAGAATCTTGGAGGCTTCTACGCCAAACGTATCCCGGATGATCCCGCGATGCCATTCGATTTGCTTGACGATGTCCCGACCGGGAATCAACGGCATGAGCGGATGGTAAAACCCGAAGGCGGTGAAATCCATGCGCGGGTTGCCCAAGGCGGTTTTTTCCTGGGCGATCGCCTTAAGCCCTTCGCTCCAAGCGCCGAACCGCCCGCCGCACAGGCCATCCCGCGCGCAGCGATCAAGCTGTTCGATCAATGAACCGCTCCAGCTGGTCGACAAACCGGCATGGGGCAAGCCACCGTCGCGATACTGACTCACTGCCGCCGGAATGAAATCAGTGTAGGGACCACCACGGGAACCGAAGATGCCATCTTTCTCGCCATCCCAATAATACGGATCAGTGGTGTTGTAATACGGCTGATGCATATGCTTGTGAATACCGAAATACAACTTGATCGGGGAAGCATCGGGTCCAACCGCGATCTGTGGTTGGGGTCGGGCGCCGGGTTCGATGCGTAGTTCGCGGAATTCCTTAATCCAGTCACCCCCACCCGCTTGGCGAATGTCGGCTTTCTTACACCCTTCGACTTGTACCGTGAATTGCCCAGCGCTGAGTAGCCCGGCCGGCACGGTGAGCTGATACTCAGTTGCTTCCGCGGTTGTGGCTGTGATTTTTATGGCGTCGCCGGTAAACAGCTGTTGCCGGCCATGTATATGCAAAATGACTTGCGGAAAAGGAATCAGGCCGTCTGAGCTAAAGCTGATCTCAAAAGTGGGATTTTCCCGGTTTCATCGCAACGGATAGCCTGTGGCAAGGAAACGCTCAACAGCCTGGAGAAAATAGCGGTCATACACACTCCTGGAAATGATGACGGATTAATCTACTTTAGCGGTTATATAGCACAAGGCTGACACCCATTGCACCGAAATGATACGTGTAGCGAACCCGGCACAGCACGATGGTTTGTTATAAAGTGATCACCATTCTTTTCAACGATCAAAATGAAAAGCCGAGGACCCCCCCTATGAAAGCCGCAGAACTGTTCGTCCGTTGCCTGGAAAATGAAGGCGTAAGCTACATTTTCGGCATTCCGGGCGAAGAAAACCTGGATCTGGTAGAAGCCTTCATGAATTCCCCGATCCGCTTCGTGACCACCCGTCATGAGCAGGGTGCCGCGTTTATGGCCGATGTCTACGGGCGGCTAACCGGTCGAGCCGGGGTGTGCTTAGCCACCTTGGGGCCGGGTGCTACTAACTTGGTCACCGGGTTTGCCGACGCGAATATGGATCACGCGCCCATCGTCGGAATCGCCGGTCAGGGTGCCACGACTCGCATGCATAAAGAAAGCCATCAAATACTGGATTTGGTCAATTTATTCAAACCGATTGCCAAATACAGCGTAGAGATCCGTGAACCGGAGATCGTGCCCGAGGTCGTGCGCAAAGCGTTCAAGAATGCCCAGGCGGAAAAACCGGGCGGCAGTTTTATTTCCTTTCCCGAAAATATTGCCGAAGCGGAGTTAAACGAAGTTAAGGTTCCGCTCAAAGTGCAAAGCGCCAAACCGCCGGTACCGCCTCCGGAGAAAATCACGCAGGCCGCACAGGTGATTTCCGAAGCAAAATTTCCCATCGTCATGGCGGGTAACGGCGTCATCCGCGCCAATGCTGCCGGAGCATTGCGAGCATTCGCCGAGCGGCTCAATATCCCGGTCGCGACCACGTTTATGGCCAAGGGAGTGATTCCGTTTTCTCACCCATTGTCCTTAGGCACGGTTGGTTTGCAGGCGCACGATTACGTGGCCTGCGGGTTCGACCGCGCCGATGTGGTGATCTGTGCGGGTTACGATATGGTGGAATATCATCCGCACCTGTGGCACGGCGAAGCAGACAAAAAAATCATTCACATCGACATGAGTCCGGCGGAAGTGGATGAACACTATATTCTGGAATGCGGGGTGATCGGTGATATTAGCGCCGGCTTGAACGGCATTGCTGCGATGGCTAAACCGCGTGAAAGCCATCCGGCGACTTCACTGCGTCAGACCATCGTCGAAGAGTTAAGCGCTCACGCCGATGACCCGAGTTTTCCGATAAAGCCCCAGAAAATCATTTGGGATTTGCGCCAAGCCCTGAAACCCGACGACATCGTTATCTGCGATGTCGGTGCACATAAAATGTGGATGGCCCGCATGTACCAAGCGGAACGGCCCAACACCTGTATTATCTCCAACGGCTTTGCGGCTATGGGCATCGGTGTGCCCGGCGCGTTAGCCGCGAAACTCGCCGCGCCTGAGCAAACCGTGGTCACGGTAACCGGAGATGCCGGGTTTCTGATGAATTCTCAGGAATTAGAAACCGCCATGCGACTCGGCACAGCCATCGTGGTATTGGTGTGGAATGATAGTGCTTATGGGTTAATCAAGTGGCATCAACTGCGCCGTTTCGGGCGGGATGGGCATATCGAGTTCGGCAATCCCGACTTGGTCGCTTATGCGGAGAGTTTCGGTGCTAAAGGGTATCGGGTCGAGCGGACCGAGGAATTGTTGCCGACGCTCCGCCAAGCCATTGCCGATAATACCGTAGTGGTGATCGATTGCCCGGTAGATTACGGCGAAAACATGAAACTCACCGAGAAGCTCGGCAAGCTGGTTTGTCCGATTTGACCGAATTGCCGGTTATCCGCGAGGTTGTTTTCTTAATTTCCAATTGTAAGGGATGAACTCAACCTCGTAATCGGTCGGAATGGGTTGCTCGCGGTATTGATTGACAAAGTCGATCAGGGTGGGTGCTTCGCTCAAATAATCCTCTTGATAAAAATCCATCAGCTCGGATAGGTAAACCCGGCGGTTGGCATCGTCTATCAGCACATTGTAGGGCGAGCTAAAAAATTGCACGCTGGCTTGTTGTAGCTGTTCATCCAGCCGTTGCGGATCCCAGGGCACCTGGGGGAGACGAGGGCACCCCTTGACCATACAGTTCAGGGCAAAATGGAGACGGGCATCCCCGTACGGGCGAATCACATCATTTTCGAAGGCATATAAAGACATGGCTTCACCGCCGATCCGATACTTACGCAGTACGAAAAAACGGATCTTCTGCCTGGGGATCGCTCCTGAGCGAATGACCCCATACATAGCCAAACCGTTATAGGCGTCGATGTAATACGCTAATTGCTCATTCCGCGACGGAAACAGTGCGGGGTTGGAGCGCGGACTGACCTGCCCGACATAGGCAACCCAGGTTTCCAAATCTTCAGGTTGTGCGGACACGCCGACAAAATCGATTTTCCCCGTTCATCGACATGCTTGGCCAGTACCCGTGACCAGGCCGCTTTGGCATCGGTCGCTGTGAGCGACGATGCGGTGGGTACGATTACCGGGGTAGCGCATGCAGACATCAACAGAAGCAATGCACCAATAAAGATTTTTCGCATCTTCCAGCCTCTCCAACGTCAACTATGAGCGGGTTCGCTGCGTACTTTGAATAGGGATTATACGTATCCGTTACATTGACCAGATGATTTCTTGTGAGATATAGCTAAACCACTTTATTTTGATCACGGTGTTTAGCTATATCTCTTTGATTTTTAGCGCAACTGATCCTAATCGAATCGATTTATAGGGGTTGCGCTATAACAACCTATCGGTTTTTTACAAAGCAAATTTGCAGAGGTTCGAATCACGGCAAGGGCGGTAAGCCCAACTCTTTGAGAAAAGCATTGTGTTTGTCCCTTGCCAGCTCAATGTTTTTCGTCAGTGTGACCAGATCGGTATTGACGGTCTGCAAATCGATTTCTTCTTCCGGCTGTGCCGTGCTGATATAACGCGAGATGTTCAGGTTGTAGCCGTTCGTCTTGATCTCTTCCATCGCCACGCGGCGAGCGTAACGATCTTCCTCCTTGCGGAACTGGTAGGTGTCGATGATCTTGTCGATATGTTCCGGTAACAGGCGGTTTTGCCGCTTGCCTTTCTCGAAGTGTTCGGCTCCGTTGATGAACAGCACGTCATCCGGCTTTTTGCACTTTTTCAGCACCAGGATGCAGACCGGGATGCCGGTGGAGAAGAACAGATTGGCGGGCAGGCCGATCACCGTGTCGATGTGACCGTCTTCGAGTAGCTTGGTGCGGATGCGCTCTTCCGCACCGCCACGGAACAACACGCCATGGGGCAGGATGATGGCCATGACTCCTTCGGGCTTCAGGTAGTGGAAGCCGTGCAGCAAAAAGGCGAAGTCGGCGGCGGATTTTGGCGCAAGGCCATAGTTTTTGAAGCGCATATCTTGGCTCAACGCCTCGGTTGGTTGCCAACGGTAGCTGAAGGGTGGGTTGGCCACCACGGCGTCGAACTTCGGTATCTTGGCCGGGTTGCTTCGCGCAGCCAATCCCAGTCGTTGGTGAGGGTGTCACCGTGATAAATCTCGAACTCGGAATCTTTCACTCCGTGCAGCAGCATGTTCATCCGCGCCAAGTTGTAGGTGGTGATGTTCTTCTCCTGCCCGTAGATCTTACTTATGCCGTGGGGGCCGAGTCGGTGGCGCACGTTAAGTGGCAACGAACCGGAGCCGCAGGCAAAGTCGAATAGGCTGTCCAGGTGTTTCTTCTTGCCGGTGGCCGGTTCCTGACTATCCAGCGTGACGATGGCGGAGAGGATGCTGGAAATTTGCTGCGGCGTGTAAAACTCCCCCGCCTTCTTGCCGGAACCGGCGGCAAACTGGCCGATCAGGTATTCATAGGCATCGCCCAAGGTGTCCTTGTCGGTGGAGAATTGCGCCAGCCCCTCGGCAATC
>JAAUQA010000420.1 GCA_012032855.1 Candidatus Competibacteraceae bacterium | reverse complement strand
ACATTCGAGGTTGGAAAAAAAGTCCTGTTCGAAGTCACCGGAGTCATGCCTGAGAATTGAGGTTTGCGTTCGACCAACAAACCAACCCCCGGTAACGCCGGGGGTAATCCTTAGGATTTTTCAATTGTACCCAACAACCTTAAGCAACCCCACCTCGACCATGATCAAAATAATCATCCAAATCGATATCGTGATCAATAGAGCGGTTGGAGGCATGACGCTCGGCTACTGGTTGACTGTCAGTAGAGGAGCCACTGATAGCATCTTTAACAAGAAAAACCTGCTGATCCTCATCCTGGCCAAGCACAGTGAGCGTGTAGTAGTTGCCTGCAGCAATAGTCAATTGCTGTTGTTTGTCACCGATCTGGAAGAATCGTTTGCCTTCGCAGACTTGACGATATAGTGATATATCCTTGTAACTAAGATTGCCGAAATCAAAATTGGCCATTCTTACCAACAATGAATTCCCAGGTGCCGTGACGTTAGAGACACGGACAAAAGCCGCGCCAGGAGGGATAGCGGGGTTAATCTGCTCGGCATCTTGATTAGCAGCTACCGCAGCAAAAACTAAGGCAACAGCAAGACCAAGGGCAAACCAGATCAGCAGACCAAGAAATAGTTGGGCGTACATAAGCTCTCCACCTCATTTTCTCATTATGATTGTTTTGGTGAGGCTCAACTCGAAGGTGTTTTCCCTTCGATGAAAATTCCAAGCGTCCAGCAGTTAAACACTTCGATATTGGCGTTCACGTTGGCTAATCCGCTTAGCATCACGACAATCCCGACACTCGTAACGTATCCAGCTCTCCGGCTTTGAAAAGGGATAGGCGTATCAAGGTGGTGTAAACTCACCTACTGATCCGCGCAGACTACGGTGTTCCTAGTTCCTGGTGGCAGGCGACAATAAAACTGTCGCAGTAATTCCTTGCAGATGCAGGATGTTATCTTGAGCTTGAACAGGTGTAAACGAACCAACAAACCAAAAATTTTATTCAGAAGGTTATGGCTATCAAGACACTAATCAAAGAGTGAATTGCGCATAAAAAGAGATCAACTTGTGCAGCGCTTAGGCTTATACTGCAGCACACTGAACTCCAACCAAAGCTTAGAAGCAAGGCAGACCTTTGGCGGGAGTAATGATAAAGTCAACCTGTAAAACCTCTGTTGCAATGCACATACCAGATCGGTTAAACCACCGGTTTCTCTGAAGCTCTAGCTATTCACTCGGCAACTTTTGCAACTTGTATAAGTTTAGGTTAAAAAACCGCCCATACTGTCGTCAATCGACGACGGTTTTTTTATTCAATCACTAACTACATGGTAGTTATAGACTATTTTGTCTCCGATTGGCGACAAATATTACTACAAGATATGTTAAACCCGCCTAAAAGGCATCGATAATCGTTATCAAGCGGCTTGGAATACTGTCGCACCCAACATATAAGCTACTATAAATAAAGTATTTATAATCCCAAAAGTAGCGCCGATATCATAAGCCATGTTCTGAAAGTTGACCTGTCGCCATAACCCTGAAAAACGCAGTGGCCGAGGCAGCAACAATCACAGTAACAATTCAAAACGAAAGCTTGAAAACTTCCTCCGGATAAGGTTTGGCCATAAACCTTTCCGGAATTTCCCAAATCACCAACTTGGGTTGGGACCCCACAAAAGTATCACTTTGCAAATAACCGGCCATCGGTTCGATCGGACCGAGCCCTTCATCCGCCACATTCATCACATCCGCGCCGATCTCCAGCTTGAGAGCGGACTCGAAGCTCCATAACGGATTGGCGCTATAGCTGGTACCGACCAACACCACCGGAATCTCATTGTCATCGAATAGATCGCTCCCACCGCCATTGTTCACTAACCGAGCTTGCAACGGCACTAGGGTATCCGGCTGCGGTTCCGCCCATTCCACCAATTTGCCTAAGCGTACAAAGCGCAACAAATCACCACGATGCGTAACCGCTACAGCCTTGTGTTCTACAAACTCAATGCCGGGTATCGACAAACCGACTGCATTCACCGCATCTGCCAGGGATTTCGCAACGACACGCGCCCATACGGGGTCCAATGGGTGTCGGTTTTGAGAAAAACCGGCGCAGCTCTTTTGGCCGCGATCAATGCGCTCTCCAGATCGGGAACGATAACACCGAGATCGCGCAACCGACTCAACCAAAGCTGATAGTGACTCTGCAGCGCTTGAGGTAATTCATAGCGACCCAGATATTCTGGATAAACGCGTGCTTTGGCGGGTACCAAGACAATACTTAATGCCACGCCGCGTACCTGCAACTCATCCCAAACCTCAGCGATAAACGCTAGTTTGCGTTCGACCGCCGCTTCGCCTTCCACAACACGCTCAAATTCTTCGTTGGTAAACAGCCAGCCGTCATCGCCCACTAAAACGCCTTTGCGACCCTCACCAAACAACAAGAAGCTCAGCGTTCCCCAAACATCTATCGCGAAATCGCGGAATGGCAGATTGCGATTATAGGCGTCGGTAAATGACGTCGTCGCTTCTCCATTGAGTAAGCGTTGATCCAGCGTGGCCACAGAACGACTATCGCTGAGCTGCAGATGGTGAACGGTGACCAGCGTACCGACCAATAGCAGCACCAGCATGAAAACCCCACTGATAGACAATGAACGAATCATGGCGCAACCTTTACTAACGACCACTATCAGAATTGAAAATACAGAAAAGGCGAATAACTGTCGGAGGCCAGCTTAAGCACCGCAAAACTCATGCAAAGCACTGTACCGAGGCTGCCTGCCAAGCTGGGCACCAGCTGATTCGGCTCAGACGCCAGAGGCACCAAAGGCAGTCGTTTCAACAGCGGTGCGGTATAAATAACGACCCAACCCACCGCTAGCATGAATACCTCAATACCGGCAACCTGCCAGGCAATTTCGCTGGACAGTGCCACCCCATGCAAACCGATCATACCGGAATACATACCGAATGCGGTCGTCACATCCGGCGCACGAAACATGACCCAACCGATCATTACGAATAACAACGTCACTGGAAAACCGATCCACTTCGGATAAGGTGCTTTGGCATGACGCACCCCCAAGCCGCGTTCTATAGCCAGCAACGCGCCATGCCATGCCCCCCACAGCACGAAGGTCCAATTGGCCCCGTGCCATAAACCGCCCAACAACATGGTGAGGAACAAATTAACGTAGGTGCGCACCCGACCTAGTTTGTTACCTCCCATCGAGATATACAGATAATCCCGCAGCCAAGTAGACAAACTGATATGCCAACGCCGCCAGAATTCCGTGATGCTGCAGCTGATGTAAGGATTGTTGAAATTCTCTATGAAGCGAAAGCCCATCATCAAACCCAAACCAATCGCCATATCGCTGTAGCCGGAAAAATCGAAATACAGCTGCACCGTATAAGCCAACGCTCCCAGCCAAGCATCGGCAAAGGTGGGATCGGGGTTGGCGAACACGGTATCGACCAACGGGGCCACGCTATCGGCAATCAGAATTTTCTTGCAAAACCCGATCATGAACCGCTGCGCGCCTTCGTTGAATAATTCAAATGAATGAGTGCGCTCCGCGAGTTGTTCGCTGAGGTCTTTATAGCGTAACACCGGGCCGGCAATCAGTTGCGGAAACAACGATAGAAACGCCGCGAAATCGATGAATCGTGCTGCTGGGGGAGCATCTTCGCGATATAAATCGATCAGATAACTGATGGCCTGAAAGACATAAAAGGAGATGCCGATCGGCAGAATAACGTGCCATAACGATAGTTGCGAACCGCCGGTTGCGCCGAGTAGCGCATTGAAGCTGTCCACTCCGAAGTTGAAATATTTGAAATAACCGAGCGTGGCCAGATTGCCGCTG
>JAAUQA010000419.1 GCA_012032855.1 Candidatus Competibacteraceae bacterium | reverse complement strand
CCAGTTGTACACGTCTGTATATAACAGGTCGGTCGATCCCCATCACGTCTTATCGGGAAGTCTTCATGCGCGTTTTTGCATTGTTTGTCGCTCTATGTCTACTGTATGCAGCGTCCGGCTACGGTTTGGAAGTCAAGGAATCGACCGGTACTCTGGATAAGCTACCGGAGGTGTATGTCGATAAGGGCGCTTGTCCCTTCGAATGCTGTACCTACGGCGATTGGATCGTGCTGGAAGAAACAAAGCTTTATGATCAGCCCGACGGCACGCAGGCGGTGGCCGCCTTGGAGAGATGCGAAAAAGTGCAGGGCGTAACCGGCGAAGTCCATGTGCGCCCCAATCCGGTAGAAGTGATAAAGGCAATGGTGGATGATATCGGCAACCGCTTCGAACCCGGCGATCAGTTCTATTTGCTCACCCCGCAGGGCGAAGGTTTCTTCAAGGCTTGGGCCAACGGGGTGCTGTTCGATGTGGATGGTGTGTTCATCCTCTCCAAAGAAGACTGCGAGGCCAATATCAACGATTGTTGGGCGGTCTATCAGAATGAACCCAGCGAGGATCCTTGGTGGGTGCAGGTCAAAACCAGCTCAGGGGAGACCGGTTGGACCCGGCAAAGTCATTTCGATGGGCAGGACTCCTGCGGTGCGCCGGTCGAAGAGTGCGCCGCACCGTGAGCCGGTGACAGTAGCAAGGCGATGAGTGCGAGCGTGTGGTCGTTCGTTTATGTCGGCATTGGCGGGATGGCGGGCGCGCTATTACGTTACGCCACCAGTCTGGGATTGCAAAAACACTCGCTGATTTTTCCTTACGGAACCTTACTCTCCAATTTGGCGGGATGCTTTATCATCGGTCTCTTGGCTCAACTCGCCGAAAACACCGAGATACTGTCACCGGAAGCGCGCTTGTTACTGGCGACCGGCTTCTGTGGCGGGTTTACCACCTTGTCTTCAATGATTTTCGAATTAGCGCAATTCGCAAGGGACGGTGAGGTTTTTTACGGTTCCCTCTATTTTCTTTCGACCTTCCTGGGGGCATTTTTGAGTTTTTATGCGGGGATGTTGATCATCCGATTGCTGTTTAAATAACCGGGAGCGGCTATGGAACTCACCGGACAGGCAAAATTATTGCGTATCTTCATCGGCGAGTCCGATAAGATCAAACACACGCCTTTGTACGAGATGATTGTCAAAGAAGCACGCGCATCCGGGTTGGCTGGAGCTACCGCATCGCGGGGTATTCTGTCCTATGGACACACTAGCCATATCCGCACGGCAAAAATTTTGGATTTATCCAGCGATCTGCCGATTATTATTGAAATCGTGGATTCCGAACCCAAAGTTGACGCTTTCATCCCCAAATTGGATAGCCTGTTCGAAGAGGCCCAAAGCGGCGGGTTAGTGACTATTGAAAAGGTGGATATTATTAAATATTCGCACGGAACGATGTAGCCCATCGTCTCCCGTCTCCCCGGCAGAAAATTGCCGGAGAGGGAAGGAAAGGCTGGATCAGCGCTGCACGAATTTGTTGATTAGATAATCGACGGAGAGTTTACCGGGACCGCTGAGGACGAACACCAGCAGAATAAGGCCCCAGGGCAATGATCTTTCAAAGTGGCATATTCGTAGGAAATGACCGCAACGAAGTTCAAGATAAACAAGCCCAACGCATTGACCCGTCCCGCCAAACCGACCATCAACAGTGCGGCACAGCCGAGTTCTACCGCAGTCGCCAGATAAGCGGCCAATGCTGGCGGCAATAGAGGAACCTGATATTCGTTCTCGAACAGGAAAATCGCATTTTCAATCGGTAGTTTAGTCAACCCTGATTTGAAAAACTGCCACGCTACCCAGATTCGCAGCAACAAAAAACCGACCGGTGAGACGAAATTCAGGCCATTGATAACTGAATCGAACAAGCGCGCAATTTTGGCGATGCTTGATGGATTTTCTGAAAGTGTTGATGACAACACAGGCTATTCCTCCGTCGCTAGCGGATTACGTGTAGGGTTAGTAAGGTTAAAGGGAGAAGTCGATTAAAGTGCCTTGCGCCACATGGTGCTGAAAGCTGGCCGGTAGATTGAAATCCGGCTGTCGTTCCAACGCTTGTTCGCAAGCCGTCGTAAAATCCAGGTTATCGGCAAGCGCTTGCAACAGCACGTACTCACCCTCGGTCAGTGGGTGAATTTCTACGTTCAAGTGACGGCGTATGACTAACAGCTGAACCCCTCCGCTATCCAGGTTTACGCTTTGATCACCTTCGAAGTGATCCTGGTTTACTTGCCAAATCCGCAGCACTGGATACACAGAAGCCATCAACCGACTAGCCGGATTTAAGGTGAACCGTAGTTCCCCATAACGCTCCTCGGGAACGCGCGACAACGCCAAGGTATCCAGCGGATCAGGTTCGGCGGCATAAAATACCTGTTCATACGCCCATTCCAGACTGGCCACATCAGGCAAATAAGGCAAGCCGGCAGCGGGTTTAAAGGTGCGGAGAAAATCCGCAAAAGTATCGCCGTATTCTTGTAAATCGCCGGAAGTCGAAGGGGTTTGACCAATATATTGCGCGGCAGCATAACGGAAAAATCGATCGCCCACTAAACGCTGCACAACCGGATACGTGAGTTGCAAGGCATCAGTGAAATTGGCAACGGTGTTGTTGCGATAAACGCCTAGCCGATGCTCAGCACTCAGACCGTCGTGGTGGCGCACGTGGACGCTGAAACTCGGGTTCATTTTCGAACACCGCGCGGGAAAATTCAGTCTGTAGTTCACGCAGGGAGAGCATGATACTGTTCCGCAATGCTGTCTGCTCGTTGTGCTTCGTCGACCAAAATATTCAAAGGCGGCAAATCGGCATCCCATTCGATGAGTGCAGGAATCGCTCCGAGTTGCTGCACCGCCTGTCGATAAAGCTGCCAAACGCCTTCCCAAACCGGCCGACTATGGGTATCAATCAGTATTTCTCGGTCTTCGACGATGTTCACCGTAAAGCCCGCCAGATGAATTTCCTGGACCAGATCGCCTGGGATAGCTTTTAAATAGGCGGATGCATCAAAATCATGATTTTGCGCATTCACATAAATATTGTTGATGTCCAGCAATAATCCTGCCCCCGATCGGCGAGCGAGTTCCACTACGAATTCCCATTCCGGGATTGTTGAGGCTTGGTATTGGAGATAACTGGACACATTTTCCACCAGGATTTGCCGTCCCAAGAAATCTTGCACCTGAGACACACGGCTGACCATGTGATCCAGCGCCTCTTCCGTATAAGGTAAAGGCAATAAATCGTTGAAATAACGCCCGTCGACCGAACCCCAGGACACGTGTTCTGAGACCAAGGCCGGCTCGAAGCGGTGGATTAAGCTTTTTAGTTTTTCAAGATGGCTGTGGTTCAACGGGTCCGTTGAACCGATTGATAAGCCAACGCCGTGCATGCTCAACGGGTAGTGGGTACGGATCTGTTCCAGTAGTGCGAGGTGTCTACCCCCAGCTGCGAAATAATTCTCCGGATGAATTTCCAACCATCCCACAGCAGGTTTTGACTCCAATACGGCTTGATAATGACCGGCCCTAAGACCGATCCCGGCTTGCGCCGGGATCAGACCAGGACCAAGACCGCACGTTGTCGGCTTGGACGACATCATACTCAATCCTTAGCTGGGCTTTTCGGTGCTACCACCAGCGATTTTGTCACAGGTGCCGGTAGGCAGGTACACCCATTCGTTGGGATCGCTGTCTGCAGTGGCCTGACCCGCGCAGGAATGTCCCGGAGCGCCGCAGTCATTCTTGCCAGCTTTCACGACACCGTAGCACTTCTCCTTACCTTCTTCAGCGGCAACCGCAGTACCAGCAGCAGATAACATA
>JAAUQA010000418.1 GCA_012032855.1 Candidatus Competibacteraceae bacterium | reverse complement strand
GCTTCATGCTGGCAAGCGGGTCTAATCAGCGAAGAGATACTCGCCCCGCCAATGCGCCTTCAATCGACCGGCGCGTTCAATCAACTCAAACCCGTGTTTCAATGCTTATCCCTAACGCCTCCACATCGGCAAACAAGCTGTCCAGTTGCGCGGAGGAATCCCGGTGAAGCGCATCATGGATAGCAAAACGAGGAGTTGAGAAAACTTACTCGCTATGCTCCGTCGGCCCTCAAATATAGTCAACCATTTCAAACCGATCGAATAAATTGAAAGGACAGGTAATAAGAGCTTCCCCTCTGCTGAACCATTTCCTCGAGCTTATGATGGTCCTGATTCCTGGGGTTGTCCGTAGCCAAAGAGTATTGATTAAACAGCTTCTCGTCGCCTTCGACGAGGATTTCCAGATCGCCTTTGTTTTCGAAATTGAGCCAAGTGGCCCGATCTGTAAGTGCGTAAGCGTTCATTCCGCTAGCAGTATTTAAAGTTGCACCCATGCCGGAACCGGTTTCCCGATACCATTCACCACTGGCCGCTTCGACATCTACACCCGCATTTTTCCACAGGCTCAATTCCTTTTTATGTGTACCGCTATCGTCACCACGCGACACAAAGGGGATTTGCGCGTCGGCTATTTTCTTGAGCGCCGACGCCACGTTCTTCATGTCCTTGACCCCTGCTGTGTCGCCCTTAGGACCGACAACGACGAAATCGTTGTAAATGACATCAAAACGTGCGACACCCATGCCGTCGGCGACAAATTTCTCTTCGGAAGGTTTGTGATGAACGAACAGTACATCGGCATCGCCCTTGCGGGCCAACTCGATAGCCTGACCGGTGCCTACTGCGACAACTCGGACTTCGATGCCGGTTTTTTCGTGAACATTGGTAACAAAGCAGCGAATAGTCCCGATTTCTTGGTTGAGGTGGTCGAGGCCACGGTGATGAATCGTTCGGCAGCGGTTAGCGGCGGTGCGCAAAATAGCGTAATAAAGGTAATGAGAAAGACGCGACGCAACATGAACAGAGCCGCCTACATGCAGTTTGTGATCTTAGATAAGATGTAATATTTTTATGTTTATAATAAATAAAAAAACATTATTGCAAGTATAAACATATTAAAACATAAAAATAACAATATATTAAGCAGTTAAGCTGCAAGATCGATACCGGGCTATACTAATCGCTGAATCGAAAGCCAATTACGGATAACCTATGGAATCAACGGCTTCTTTAAGCGCCTGCCACGAATGCGATTTACTGCAACGAGTACCCGAACCCCCGCCGGGCGGAGCGGCGCAATGCCCCCGCTGCGGAGCAACGCTGTATCGTAACAAGCGCGACAGTCTGAATCGCACCTTAGCTTTCAGCAGCGCCGGTTTGATCGCCTTTGTAGTAGCCAATTCGTTTCCCTTTCTGGCCTTCAAAATGCAGGGGCAAGTGACGGAAACCCGTTTGTTCACCGGTGTCGAAGATCTATTTGCCCAAGGCATGTGGGCTTTGGCTTTGCTGGTGCTGTTCACCACCATCCTGGTCCCCGCCATACAGTTGGTGTTGTTGTTTTATGTACTGCTACCCCTAAAATTTAATCGAGTACCGTGGAAGCTGGCAAAGGTGTTTCGTTTACTTCAAGTGTTGACCCCGTGGGGAATGATGGAGGTATTCATGTTGGGTATTCTGGTCGCAGTGGTTAAATTAGCGGGCATGGCGACTATCGTGCCGGGTATGGCGTTGTGGTCACTGGGCCTGCTCATCGTATTCCTAGCAGCAGCAGCATCAACCCTCGATCACCACTTAATCTGGACCAAAGTCAAATACTCGACATGACTGACCACGATGCACCCAGCGCTATCAGTCGCTCATTAATCAGCTGTCATGCTTGCGAACTGTTAGTGAAGGCACCTCACCAGCAGAATGTTGTTCTGCACTGCCCGCGCTGTGGTGCAACGTTGCACGCCCGTCGCCCCAACAGCCTCAGCCGCACTTGGGCGTTGGTTATCGCGGCGCTAATCCTGTACATTCCGGCCAACGTGTTTCCGATCATGACTGTGACGTCGTTGGGCAACGCCCAATCCGACACTATTCTCAGCGGCGTTATTTACTTGTTGGTACACGGTATGTGGCCGTTGGCACTGTTGATATTCTTCGCCAGCGTGCTCGTACCGTTATTAAAATTAGTGATTTTGATCTATCTCTTGATTTCAGTGCAGTGCCGTTCCCGCTGGCGCCCTCGGGACCGAACCCGGCTCTATCGCATCACCGAAGCGGTCGGTCGTTTGGTCGATGGTGGACGTTTATGTCGTAACCATTCTGGTAGCACTGGTCCATCTCGGTAATCTGGCCAGCATCCGGGCAGAAGCCGGAGCGGTATTCTTCGGCGCGGTGGTCGTCACCACCATTTTCGCCGCCATGTCTTTCGACCCCCGGCTCATTTGGGATAACAGACAAGAACAACATGACTGAGCAAATACAGGAAAACCCGCACAAAGAACCCGGCGAACCCCTGCCGGAAGCCGTTGTACAAACCCGAAGTAGAATCTCCCTGGTCTGGCTGATTCCCCTGGTCGCCGCTATTCTCGGCGCTTGGCTCGCCTATAAAACCTATTCGGAACAGGGACCGATCATCACCATTACCTTCAAGTCAGCTGAAGGGCTGGAAGCGGGTAAGACGAAAATTCGCTACAAGAATGTCGATATCGGCCAAGTCGAAACCATTGAGCTCAGCGAAGACCTCTCGCAGGTCATCTTGACCGCTCAGCTGGTTAAACGCGTTGCGCATTATCTGACCGATAAAACCCGCTTCTGGGTGGTGCGGGCACGAGTCAGCGCGGGCCAGGTCTCTGGGTTGAGCACGCTACTGGGCGGCGCTTATATTGGCATCGATCCGGTAGAGGCGGGTGAACGAACCAGTAGCTACACCGGTTTAGAAGTTCCGCCGGTAGTCACCACCGACGACCCGGGCCGTCACTTCATGTTGCATGCCGATGAACTGGGTTCGCTGGAAGTGGGCGCGCCGGTCTATTTCCGGAAAATCAGGGTCGGCGAAATCGTCGCCTATGAACTGGATAAGAGCGGTCAATCCGTCGACGTCGAAATTTTCATTCAGGCCCCCCATCATGAGCGCGTGACCACCAACACCCGGTTCTGGGATACTTCGGGCATCGACGTATCCTTGAGCGCTGGCGGCTTAGAAGTCGAAACGTCTTCGATGGTCAGCCTGTTGATCGGGGGTATCGCCTTTGAAAATCCGCCTGGTCAAGCACCGGGCAAGCCGGTCGAAGAAGGCGCAGTGTTCAATCTGTATTCCAAGCGCGCAGAAGCGTTTGCCAAGAGTCCGGAACGCACCAGTCAGTGGTTGCTCAATTTCACCGGTTCGGTACGGGGTTTGGAAGTGGGCGCGCCGGTGGAATTCCGCGGTATCAAGCTAGGCAGAGTGACCGATGTCAAATTACTGGTCGATCCCAGCATGGCCAATCTTCGGATTCCGGTGCTAATTGAGATCGCGCCACAGCAAATTGAACTGGTCGGCGACCCCGAGGCGTTTTACCACAGCACCGACTCTGAAGATAAAAAGCACATCTTCTGGAATCAATTAGTCGCCAAGGGGCTACGAGCACAACTGAAAACCGGCAGCCTGATTACCGGTGCGTTATATATCGATCTGGATCTGCACCCCAAAGCAAAGCCCCAATCCATCGTCTGGGAAGGCAACTATCCGGAATTACCGACGATTCCGACTCCTTTGGAAGAACTCAGTAACGCCCTGACCAACGCCTTACAGAAGTTTGAACAACTGCCGCTGGATAAAATGGGCAACGAAGTACAACAAGCATTGGCGGCGCTCAGCAGGACCGCGGTACAGGTCGAAAAACT
>JAAUQA010000417.1 GCA_012032855.1 Candidatus Competibacteraceae bacterium | reverse complement strand
CGTTCCCCCTTGAATAGGCCGCTGCTACCAAAAGACAGGTCCAACAATTGCAACACATCGTGGCGTTCCAGCCCGTGAACCCATTCCGTATAGGCATCCAGTTGGCCGGCGGCATAAATACCGCCGATCAGCGCGCCCATGGAGGAGCCGGCAATGGAACGGATGTCAAAACCGTGATCGTTCAACCAACTGATGACACCGATATGAGCGTAGCCCCTGGCGCCGCCGGCTCCCAGCACGAGGGACACTGTGCGTTTTTCCATAAGTATGCCTTATTTAGAGACTAATCCAGGGCACGGTTGGCGATGACTGAGTAGACCTGGGATTGTGAATGTAACCACTAATCAACCCGGACCCGGTAATCCTGTCGCTTTACCGGGGTGACAGTGGATGTCTGAAATAGACGAGCGCCATGGAAACTCCCGTGAGCCATCACACCTATGATAGTGGACTATCACGATGGACGAAGAGCCTAAGCCACTCCAAGGGGGAATGTAAATAACGGGCGGCGCACGTGGATCAGTGGCCGGCAGCCGTTTAGCGCGCTGACCCCTGCGACAAAAGTCGCATCCCGTGTTGCGATAACAGGCAAATAACCTATTGCCGCCAATAGATTTTTCACTTTATCAACCTCATCCCTCAGACATTTGTCGCAGCCTTACGCGCGATCCGTGCCGCTTTTCCGCCTAATTAATTGATTGATTTTTAATCGTTAACTCACTGAAAAACGACCCTGGCATCTCTTATGCAATTACCTAAATAGAACATCAGTACAATTCGATTTAAAACGGAACAGAAACTGCCATCAGTTTCTTGTTCGAGAAACGAGAGGTTGAGAGAGAAACATGAACGCTAAAGCTAAAACGACTGCTGCCGAATTGGCATCCGTACAGAATAAAGCAACTCCCGATGAACGGTACAGCCGGATTGCCGAAATTGCCTATCTCAAGTCGGAACAGCGCGGTTTTGAAGCTGGTCAAGAAGAAAACGATTGGCTGGAGGCTGAACAGGAAGTTGAGCAACTGGGTGAATATTGGTTGCCATAACATTCCCGGGTGCTGACCCCGTGGTCAATTGAACCTGGGGTCAGCAATTTGAGTGCCAACGGAATGGGAACGGCCATAAAAAATGTGATCTGTACATTGCCAACGATCGATTTTTATCAATTCGGAGATATATCAATTCGGAGATATAAAGATGAATACCATAGTAAGGGACACATCTACTGCAAAACACGTTAGCGTTTGGAATACAGGCTTTGGCGCTGCACAACCGATTGCGGGGTTGGTTGTTGTTGCTGATGCGAGAGTGAAAACACCCACACCAGCTGCTCAAGAAATTATCGATATTCCTAACTACCGTTTCAACAGGGAACCGATCGATCCCCCCATTGAAGCACAGCTATATCATGCGGGTGAATATGCCGGTAGCGGAAAAATCTGCTCCATTGGGATCCACGGCCTGTTTGTAGAAACGACCGGCACTTTTGCTGAGGACATGTATGGCATGTACGTGCAAGTTCAATTCAAGCTGCCCGGCGATCAGGAATATACCCGATTTTGCCTTGATGGGCGGGTCGCCCATAGCTTTGAGACGGGTGTGGCTGTGTTGATGGATGTCCTTGATCCGGTTACCCGTAAAGGCTTGGATGCCCTCGTTGCGCAAGCCACTCAAAGCGCAGGCGCATTGCATTGATGACGCCTGCGAATTTCAACCCTGTTCTCTTCATTGAGAAGGAGGAAGAACCATGACTACCGTTGCTGAAAAAAAGCCGACGTTCAAACTAGCGCTGAGTCCGAAAAAGTGCAGGATATTCAGGTCCAACAACAGAAAACGCCAAAACCCGCGCCCTCAAAGGCGTTGGGTCCATTCGACGAAATGGAACACCTATTCGAACAGTTTATGTCGCGTCGTCTGTTCCGGCCGTTTCACTGGGAATGGCCGTCCTGGGGCCAGTCAACGACGTTGCTTGAGAACCGCTTGCCCCGGGTTGATGTGATCGACCGGGACGATGAAATTGTGGTGCGGGCCGAAATGCCTGGGGTCGACAAGAAAGACCTGGACCTCTCCTTGACTGACCGCACTGTCACCATCAAAGGCAGCACCTACCAGGAACAGAAAGAAGAAAAGGGCGATTATTACCGCAGCGAGATGTCGCGGGGTTCATTCGCCCGCACAGTGACGCTGCCGGGTGAGGTGGATGGCGCTAAGGCCAAGGCCGCTTTCAAGGACGGCGTGCTTGAATTGAGTCTGCCCAAGACGGAGACGACCAAACGGCGCAGCATCAAAGTGGAATAAACTCAGCTCGCGGGAACCTGGCTCATGCCAGGTTCCAGTCTTGGCGATAGGTATAGACAGGAATAACCATAATATAATGATGACCACCGCAACCCCTCCGGCCGAATTACCCATTTTGCTGGTCGATGACTGAGCCACCGATACTCCGCAGTGCCAGTATCAGTTTGCGGGCATCGGGGTTTGGGCAAGTGCTCACCCTGGACGATAGCCGCCAGGTGTTACCCCAATTGGCCGAGACTGAACTGGGCGTATTGGTTCTCGATCTCACTATGCCGCACCTTTCCGGCCAAACGTTACTGGAACGGATCGTCGCCGACTATCCGGACATTCCGGTCATCATCATTACGGCTACCGACAACCTGAGTACCGCCGTTGACTGCATGAAAATCGGCGCTTTCGACTATCTGGTCAAACCCGTCGACCGGAATCGATTGATCGCCTCAGTCACCCGTGCCTTGGAGGTTCGCACTTTACGCAACGAAGTTTTGTCGCTCAAGGAACTCCTGTTGGGTAATGCGCTTAAATATCCGACCGCTTTCGCCGACATCATGACTCAGAACCCGGCCATGCACGCCATCTTTCGCTACACGGAATCGATTAGCGTATCCGAGCAGCCGGTGCTGATCACCGGCGAAACGGGAACGGGTAAAGAGTTGATTGCCAAGGCCGTGCATACCCTATCCAAACCCAACGCTGAGTTTGTCGCCGTTGATGTAGCCGGATTAGACGATAACGTTTTCACGGATACGCTGTTCGGGCACAGCAAAGGAGCCTTTACCGGCGCTGAGCGGTCCCGGCAAGGACTGATTGCCACGGCGGCCGGTGGCACCTTGTTTCTGGACGAGATTGGGGATCTCAAGGAAACGTCGCAGGTGAAATTGCTCCGCCTTTTGCAGCAACGGCAATACTATCCGTTGGGGTCGGATCAACCCAGAAACAGCACGGCGCGCATCGTGGTAGCAACCAATCGAGACCTTACCCAACTGATGAAAAAGGGTGAATTCCGTAAGGATCTTTTTTATCGATTGCGCGGGCACCATATTCACCTACCACCGCTGCGCGAACGTAAAGAAGATCTTTCCTTGCTGCTCAATTATTTTTTGGAAAATCAGCGCAGTCCTTGGGTAAATCAGTCCCGACCGTACCAACCGCCCTCTACGGTTTACTCAAGACATACGCCTTTCCAGGCAATGTGCGCGAATTGGAAGCGATGGTCCACGACGCTGTGGCCCGTCACCAAGGACACATGCTGTCGCTCAGAAGTTTCAAAGAAGCCATGGGCTTCGAACAGATCGAATGCGATACTGAGAGGGAATCCAAACTTTCCGAATTGGAAAAGCTGTTTCCCGATCAGTTGCCTACTCTGAAGGAGGTGGAACAGTTTTTGGTTGATGAGGCGCTGCGTCGTGCCGACGGCAACCAAGGCATTGCGGCCAGCATGGTGGGCCTGACCCGCCAAGCGCTGAACAAACGCCTGGTTAGAAGTCGCCAGTGATCAAGACCTTCGTTTGGACAATGGGCCCACGGTGGCGAGGGAATACGCCGGTCAATACCCCATCCAGTGCTTTAGCTCCC
>JAAUQA010000416.1 GCA_012032855.1 Candidatus Competibacteraceae bacterium | reverse complement strand
GTGGGAAGGTGCTACCGCGGCGCCGGGTTCTCTAACCGCCACGGTATCCGCGCTGGCGCCGGCCAAACACGTCGTCAGAGTCAAATTTTCCGGGCGTACCGACCAGGAGTTACGAGTCTGGGTGGTGTGGACCAACATCACGGTCACCGATGTGCCGATTGCTTATAGCGAGCCGGTGAATGTTGGCGGTGGTAAGCTCGGCGCACATATTACCGGCGGTTATCGATTTATCCATCGCATCGCGCCCGCTACCATTATTACTGATGCGGATCGGCCGAATCTCAGTGGCAACAACACCGTTGATCCTCCGGGTGGCAATCATCCACTATTCGGTGCGCCGCTCGCAAACGGCGCCAACCGCAAGTGGGACAGTTCCCGGCAAATCCGGGCCAAGAAGTTCAACCCAGCTAATATTGCCGACGCTGATTTCACTCAGCCGCCGCCCAATCAGGTCAATGCGTATCCGGGCAACGATGTGGAAGGCAACGATGACCGGGCGACCGGCGACGAAAACAACGATCCCTACACCAACGGCGGGATTCTACGGGGCTTTGATTCGCCCGGCGTCGGTATTGCGCACAGCGCCGCCGCCAACGGCAATACCTTCGAATGGCGGCTGCATTTTCGCGAATTCACTCGGGTGCAACTGGGGACGCAATGGCACCGCATTTCCGACTTCTTTCTCTGGCGCATCCATTTGAAATTCAGGAAAACCGGCGGGAAGTGGGTCAATGACGGTACTAACAAAGCCACCGACAACAGCGGCTTCTAAGTTAGGTAAGGTGAGGCACTATGAGCGTGTTTGATAACCGATTCAGACTCTTGATGCAGGCGCTGGTATTAATCCTTATTGCCGGATGGTTTGCTACATGCGGAGGCAGTGAAATGAGCAATGAACAGTCGACAGCCATTCTAAGCGCTGATTACGCGACGGCGGAACGGGCCTTGGACGAAGGGATAAAAATCGAAGATGCCGAATTGATCGCTTTGGCTTTGAACAATCCCCATCTGGAAATCAAGCTGCGGGCGGCGGAGGCGTTAGCCGAACTAGGCGACAAACAGTCCATACCGTGTCTTAGAGACGCCTTGCAGGAAAACCAGGTGGTTTACACCGGTGGGTCCGAAGCCCAAGCCTTGCAGGTCGAATTGAACAAAGCGCTGATCACCGCGCTGGAGAAGTTGAGCGGGGCTAATTACGGTGCTGTGGATCCTGCCTCGGAAGTCGATATTCAGCGGGTATTGCAAACCAGTCAATAGCCTTGTGCTTGCATTATCGATTTGGTCGAACGGAAACTCAAAAATAGAACTACAGAAGGTGACAAGCGGTCAAGACGCATGAGAATCACATCTTCAGGGGTAGCGTTATGTCCGCGAATGTCGAACTGGTCATCAATTCTCATAACCGCGATTTAGGCGGCTTTGAAGTCCGGCGGGTATTACCTTCCGGACGCCGGGCGATGGTCGGCCCGTTTATCTTCTTCGATCACCTGGGACCGGCTGTTTTCGATCCCGGACAAGGGGTCGATGTGAGACCCCACCCCCACATCGGTCTGGCTACGGTGACCTATCTGTTCGAGGGTGAATTGGTGCATCGCGACAGTCTGGGGTTCGTGCAGACCATTCGGCCCGGCGACGTTAACTGGATGACCTCGGGTAGCGGTATAGTCCATTCCGAACGGACGGGACCGGAGGAGCGCGCCAAAACAGCCCGCCTGCACGCCATTCAAATCTGGATTGCATTACCGATATCTACCGAGGAAACCGCGCCCAGCTTTCACCATCACCCGGCATCCTCGCTTCCATTGATTGAGCAAGATGGCATCCGGATGCGGCTGATTGCGGGGGCGGCGTTCGGACAGCGCTCGCCAGTCCGAACATTCTCGGCTATGTTCTATGTGGATGCGCAGATACCCGAAGGCCGTTCCATTGTCCTAGCCGCTGAGCTGGGTGAACGGGCTGTTTATGTGATCGACGGTGCGGTGGACATTGACAACCAGCAGTTTGAAACCGGTCAAATGATTGTGTTAGCTCCGGGGCATGAGGCGGAGATTCGCGCCTCGACGATAGCGCGGATCATGTTGTTGGGCGGCGAGCCGCTGGAAGGTGAACGGCATATTTGGTGGAATTTCGTGTCCAGCTCTGCGGAAAGAATTGAACAAGCAAAAGCGGATTGGTCAGCGGGTCGGTTTGCTGCGGTGCCGGGCGAAACCGAATTTATTCCGTTGCCTGAGTAATGATGCGCCATGACTCAACCCTACTCCAGAACCGGCCTGGCGCTTTGTGGGTCCGTGCCTACATGGTTGTCCGTAGCGCGTTTGCCCCGGTTGATGCTTTACGATCTGGTCTTCAAAATCGTCGGCTTGGTTTTGTTGGCCCCATTGACTGCCTGGACATTGGAAAACCTGATCGCCCGGTCCGGCGCGCTGGCCGTCACCAATGCGGATATCAGCGGATTTCTGTTGACTCCGACAGGATTGTTGTTCCTGCTTGCCGCCGGTACCCTGACGCTCACTTCAATTTTTGCCGAGCAGGGCGGTTTGATGCGCATCACTGCCGCCGCCGATCATGACCGGTATTTACCTTGGTTCGCTGCGCTGGTGGACGTCCTGCACGCTTTGCCCCGGCTGTTAAGAACTGCCTTTGCCCAGGCGGGAATGCTTCTGTTAATTGTCCTGCCGCTAGCCGCTATCGGCGCACTGGCTTATCTCGGTTTGCTGACCGGACAGGATATTAACTGGTACTTGACCGAACGTCCCCCGGCTTTTTGGATCGCTGTCACGATTGGTGCTGTGCTCGCTGTCGTTGGTTTTGCCCTGATTGCGCTGGTTCTGGTGCGCTGGGCATTGGCGGTGCCGGTTACCCTTCATGAGGGTTTGAGCGGTTTTAAAGCTTTACGTCGCTCGCGCGCCCTGGTTTCAAACAATGGCTGGCGAGTTGCGCGTCTGGTACTTGGTTGGATTATATTGACGACCATAGTCTCAGCGTTGTTGGTCGCCTTGGTCGACGGATTTGCCGGATTACTGCTGAAGCTGTTTCCGGGCACACGTGCACAAATAGTGATCACGGCTGTTTTTCTGGGTGTTTTGGTGTTGGCCGGCGCGCTGCTGTCGTTCGTGGCCTATGCCGGTTACAGTTGGATTGTCGTGCGACTTTATCTGGAACTCGCCGGTGAAGAGGTCGATGCTGATCTACCCGACCACGCTTCGACCACAACCCTGCGCATTGGTCCTGCTGTTATTGCTGCCGGACTGGCGCTCGCCCTCGGAGTCGCTGCTTTTATGACGCATCGAATTACTGAAGACTTGGCACTCGGTCGTGCCGTACAGGTCACAGCTCATCGCGGCAGCTCGGCGCATGCCCCGGAGAATACCCTTAGCGCAATCCGTCAGGCCATCGAAGACGGCGCGGATTTTGCCGAGATCGATGTCCAGGAAACCGCCGACGGTACGTTGGTTTTGCTGCACGATACCGACTTGCTGCGCGTTACCGGAAAACCCTACCGCATTTGGGAAGTAGGCTATGATGAGATAGCCGACCTGGACGCCGGCAGCTGGTTTTCAGCTGAGTTCGCCGACGAACGGATTCCGACTTTGGCCGAGACGATTGAACTGGCCAGAGGTCGGATCAAGCTCAATATCGAACTCAAGTACAACGGTCACGATCAACAACTCGCCGAACGGGTTGCCGCCACCGTCCGCGAGGCCGACTTCGCCGAGCAGTGCATCATCACTTCGCTGGACTATTCCAGTCTGCAAACCGTTCGCCGGATCGATCAGGAACTCAAGATCGGGCAGATTGTGACTGTCGCTATCGGCGATCCCAAGCGTTTAGAAGTGGATTTACTCAGTATGGAGGCGCGCCGAGCCACCCCGCAAGC
>JAAUQA010000052.1 GCA_012032855.1 Candidatus Competibacteraceae bacterium | reverse complement strand
TCCTACGCTGGATAACATGGGATTAGCATTGAAATCGATTGTCACGTCAGTGCCATTGCGCGTGAAAATACCAAAGTCACTGCGCTCAATAACTGGATTTGTCAGTCCATTTATATAGTGATCCCGTTGCCGGAATGCATTGCCCGGTGCATTCGCATCGAATATAAACGTATTCAGATAGTAACCCGTGGCGGTATTTTGCTGCGGGCACTCAAAGCGCAGTAATGATGAGTTGGCGTTATACCGATGGCCAAACGCTTGGCAGTACATTTCAATCTGATACGTGGTACCGTTTTCCGTTAATTCACCGCTAGCATCGAAATAGCGGATCATCTTCAATCCATAGGTGCGTTGTAAATTTTTCAGGTTAAAACTCGTTTGATAAGTTTGATTACCTAACGTGTACGTCAAACTTACCCCATAGCCAATTAAGCCGATATTCTGCAACGCCGTATAGGAACCGATACCACTGATCCAGCTGCCGTTGTTGAGCTCTATACCAAGCTCAAGCGAGCCATTGGCCCGAAAATCAAGATAATGCCAAAGTACACTGTTTTGATTCGCGGTGACATTGAATACGCCACAGGCGAATACCTGATCGACGGGTATGGTCGGGAATTGAAAGGGAGGTCTGAATCGTTGTGTCAGTTCGCGTCTCAAATCATCGTCGATATCAAAACCGATTCCTTGAGCGCTTACGGATCCAGGACCGGACAAGGAGAGGATAAATAAAATAATAACGCCAAACATTGTCATTCGCTGGGTATTGCAACATCTTTTCATACCATTCATTCTCCCGCGATTGCCTTGACTGCGTGATTGCATGCTTATGCGATACAGGAATTCGACGCCTTTTAATTACGCCTCAGTTCGCTGACTGACGAGCCACCGCTTTTTCTGGCGTTCGATGCGTCAATCGCGCTTCGCATAACTGATGCCACAAGCTATAACTTTTTTATTTAAAAAGTATTTTTACGACATTTGAGGCGTATTGAAACATGCTGGCAGGCCATATTGGTCCGGTGTCAAACCAATCTGAATCAACTGCAGTTCAAATTGAACCAACGGTTTTCCAGGCAAAGCGCTGGATACACGTGCGTAAGTCGCTAAGACCCATTCTCATGTTTTCCCTTTAAATCAAAACACTCATTCCATTTTCAGTAGGTCCGGCAATTACTTGTATGAACAAATGCTCGTTACGATCGCAAAATCACCCCATTCCTCATGGCGCCCATCCCGTAACAATGCTTGTCAAGTTAACTTTTGTTAATGAATTGGAAAGATTGGTTTAATGCGGATTGCGAAACAATAGCCGGCAACTGAACCCTGTCAGTGTCATAGCCCTGGAGAATCGTAATGAAGCAAAAAACTATTCCCTTACCACTCACCGCTTGGCGTTTGGGGGGCGTTACGCTGCTGCTGTTCAGCCTACTGACAGCGCAAGTGTTGGCCGCCGTGTTGCCGGACTTTACCCAATTGATTGCGCAGAACAAAGACGCCGTAGTCAGCATCAATGCGACCCGCAAGAGCGGTGGGAGCGCGGATAGATTCCCCGGTAACCCGGAAGTGCCTGATCTATTCAAGCGCTTTTTCGAGCAATTCCCCGACCGACCGTCGGTTCCCAATGCGCGTTCTGCGGGTTCCGGATTCATTATTTCAGCGGACGGTTACGTGTTGACCAACGCGCATGTGGTCGCCGATACCGAAGAAGTGACCGTAACCCTGAGCGACCGCCGGGAATTACCGGCCAAACTGATCGGTGCCGATGAAAATACCGATTTGGCCCTGCTCAAAGTGAATGCTGATGGCTTGCCCACCGTCAAGCTGGGTGATTCGGAGCAACTCAAGGTAGGCCAGTGGGTGTTCGCCATCGGCGCGCCGTTCGGCTTCCAGCATTCGGCCACCCAAGGGGTGATCAGCGCTTTATCCCGCAGCCTGCCGGACGGCACCTATGTGCCCTTTATCCAGACTGATGTGGCGGTCAACCCGGGTAATTCCGGCGGCCCGCTGTTTGATTTGGACGGCAACGTGATCGGCATCAACTCTCAGATCTACAGCCGCAGCGGCGGTTATATGGGGTTGTCCTTCGCGATCCCGGTCAATGTGGCGAAAAACATCGTTGAACAGCTGAAAACCAACGGCTATGCCAGCCACGGTTGGTTAGGGGTATTAATTCAGGATATGAATCAGGCGTTGGCGCAATCCTTCGGCCTGGACAAACCCGCCGGTGCGCTGGTGGCCCAAGTGACACCGGACAGTCCGGCGGCAAAAGCCGGGTTGCGCGCGGGCGATGTGATTGTCAACTATAATGGAAAATGGATCGACCGCTCCGGTGAATTGCCCCCTTTAGTTGGCGCTACGTCAACCGGTTCCCAGGTGCCTGTGGACATACTACGTGAAGGCAAAAAGATGTCTGTGACGCTCACCATCGGCGAGCTGGAGCAGCAATCTGGGCGTTTGTCGATGAATCGCTCCGACGCGGCGACAGCGGACAGTCCTTTGGGACTAGCGGTGGAACAGCTGAACGATGCCGAACGCAAGGAACTGGGGGTAGCCAACGGGGTGTTGGTGGCGGGCGTGGACCCGGAAGGACCGGCGGCTGAGGCGGGTATCCGTCCTCGTGACGTGATTTTGTCCTTCAACCAACAACCGGTCGAGTCCGCCGCGCAATTGAAGCAGCTGATCAGCGCCGCACCCAAAGGTAAACCGGCTGCCGTGCAAATACAGCGACAACAACAGGCGTTATTCGTTGCCGTTCCCATTCCTGCTGAAAAAGTAGGCTGAGATTGAGTAAAGTTTTGAGTTAACGATAATCAATCCATGCGGATTCTAGTTATAGAGGATGATCAAGGCGCAGCCGCTTATCTGATTAAAGGACTGACGGAGAGCGGCTACGTGGTCATCATGCTGCCGAAGGCCAGAGGGACTCCAGTTAGCGCTGACGGATGCTTATCAAGCGCTGATTGTGGACCGCATGTTGCCCGGCTTGAACGGCATGTCCATTATCGCTGCGCTGCGTTCGGCCGGCATTAAAACGCCGGTATTGATTCTCAGCGCGCTCAACGATGTGGATGATCGAGTGGAAGGCTTACGCGGCGGCGGCGATGATTATCTGGCCAAGCCTTACTCATTCAGTGAATTGCTGGCACGGCTGGATGCGCTGCTTCGCCGCGGTCAGCTTGAGCAGCAAGACACACTATTCACGGTTGCCGATCTCGAAGTCGACCGTCTGAAGCGCAAAGTCACTCGTGCCGGGCAAGTTATTCAACTACAACCCAGAGAGTTCCGGCTACTGGAATACCTGATGCGCCATGCGGGTCAAGTCGTGACCCGCACCATGCTGCTGGAAAACGTCTGGGGCTATCATTTCGATCCGCAGACCAACATCATTGATGTGCATATCAGCCGACTGCGGACCAAGATCGACAAGGATTTTGCTAACCCTTTACTGCATACCTTGCGTGGTGCCGGCTACTGTCTACGTGAGCCGGATTGATGCCGCTGTTTCGCACCACCGTTTTTCGCCTGTCGTTGATTTATGCCTGCCTCTACAGCCTGCTATCGGCGGCCGGGCTGGGCTATACGTATTGGTCAACGGCTGCCCACAGCATGGCGCAAGTCGACGCCCGGTTAAGTCTGGAAGCCGATGTCCTGCTGGAGCTTTACCGAACCCGTGCTTTGCCGGAATTGACGGAAGCGATTCGCCGCCGTAATCGGGACGATGGCCAGCGCAAGATTTTTTTCATTTGCTGCACGGACCGGATAGCGCAGCCCGTACCGATAGCCTCTACCCCTGGCCGAAGGATGCGCGCTTTGCTTTTGCAACCCTACGTTTCGGGGACGTGTTTGCAATTTCGCGCAATTCGGGCGATGCCAATGATCCGGTGCGGGTGCTGAGAACGCCGCTAATCAGTGGTTATTATCTGTTGGTGGGACGGGATTTAAACGACGAGCGAACCTTACTCAACCACAATCTAAAATTGGTCATAATCGTGATCACCCTCATCTTGTTGCTGGCCCTGGTTGGTAGCATTATTCTGGGGCGGCAAACCCTGCGCCGTATCGATGCCGTCAATCGCACTGCCCAAGCCATTATGGCGGGTGATCTGTCGCAGCGCATCGCCTCTACCCGGCGCAATAACGAATTCGACGAACTGGGTCGCACGTTGAATACGATGCTGGAGCGGATTGAGCAATTGATGACAGGTATGCGACAGGTCACCGAAAACATCGCACACGATCTGCGTAGCCCGCTCAATCGGATGCGCAATCGCATGGAAGTCACCCTTTTGGAGCCGCGTGAACCCGCTGAATACCAAACGGTGTTGGAACAGAATGTTGCCGATACCGACGCGTTGATCCAAACATTCAATGCGTTGCTCAGCATCGCGCAGGCAGAAGCCGGGCTGCAACGCGATTGGGCGGAGCAAGATTTGTCTGCCTTGGGAGAGGATTTAGCCGATCTCTACAGCGTGCTAGCCGAAGAACAAAACAAAAGCTTCAATAGTTCAGTCACAACGGACTGCCTGATTCAGGGAAATCGACAGTTATTGGCCCAGGCGCTGAGTAACCTGTTAGATAATGCTGTGAAGTACACTCCTGATGGCGGCCGGATTGAACTTCGGGTGGAACGTATCGACGGTCGTGCAACCGTGACGGTTGCCGATTCCGGGCCGGGTATACCCTTTGATCAGCGCGACAAGGTCACGGAACGCTTTTTCAGGTTGGATAGTGCCCGCAGCTCGCCGGGCAACGGTTTGGGGCTGAGCTTGGTCAAAGCCGTGGCGAAACAGCATGGCGCACAATTGATTCTTGAGGATAATCAGCCGGGGTTACGTGTGACACTGCGTTTCAGGAGGTGATTTGCGCTTGTCTCGGTGATATTCTCACCCTATCCGTATAAAATTCAGGGTTAAAGAGAGTAACCACCGATACCGGGAGTAATCCGGCAGGAGAAACACCATGATCGACAGAAAACTGATTGCCTTATTGGCCCCTCCTTTAGCGGTAATAAAACACGGTTGCGCCGGTTACACCGCTGCCCCTATCGCTGTGTTCTGGTTAGCCGGCTTGGTGAGTATCGGCTATGGCTTGGTGGGCGGTGTATTGGATTTGCCGGGCAAAAGCTGGGTCGAAATCTTACTGGGGATCGTGTTGTGGGGAATCTCAGCGGCGTGGACCCGCTTGGTAATGGGCGGCGTGTCGGAGGATTTGCAGCAAGGCCTGAATAGCCCGCTGCAACGCCGGGTGGTGCCCCACACCGAGGAGCCCGATCCGTTTAACGAAGTACGCAACCCGCATTGAGAGGCTGGCCCCAGATACTTTTGGGGTGGGCGTGTCCCCTACCCTGCCAAGCCTTACAGGTTGGTAGACAATGACGAAGATACTGTTAACGGGTTTCGAAGCATTCGGCAATACGCCCGTCAATCCTGCGGAATCGGTCGCACGGGCGCTGGATAATAAAGTCGTCTTAGGGTCAGCTATTGTTTCTCGGATAGTGCCGAATAACTTTTTCGACTGTATCGAATGTGTTTGCGCTGCGATTGCCGAACTCAATCCGGCTGTTGTCGTCATGATGGGAGAATACGGGGGACGCGCTACAATCACGGTCGAACGCATTGCCCAGAACTTGAACGACTCAACTCGATACAATCTTGCGGACAACAACGGTTGCGCACTGCAAGATCAGCCGACAATACCCGGAGGACCCATCGCATATTATTCGTCGCTGCCTATCCGCGCCATGGTGAAGACGATGCGCGAAGCCGGCATACCCGCCGATATCTCGGATGCGCCAGGCACCTTCTGTTGCAACCACCTACTGTACGGCACCCTTCATCATATCTCTTCAAATGCCCTGCCGATTCGCGCCGGGTGGATACACCTTCCCCATCTACCCAGTGTCGCGGCATTGCCGGAAAACCTTGGAGCCCCGAGCATGTCGGTGGAAACGTCCGCCGCGGGTGTCGAAGTGGGTATAAAAGCGATTCTGGAGCATCCGGTTGACATTGGTGACCCGATTCCGTCACGGCTGCAAATCTAGTCCTTCATCCGGGTTGTTTTGACGAATTGTCAGGTAAGATGTGGAGCAGGGCGAAACCCCCAGCAAGCAACGCTCGTAGGCCGCACTGGTGGGTATCGCTACGCTCCACTCACCCTATAATTCAATTGAGGTTGGTCAATACACCAGTCGATTCAGCTCAATCTGCTAATGCTGAAATATACTGCGGTGACTGTGTTCTCAGCTGAGCAAGAAAACACACCCTCAAGGCCGATCATCCGCCGCTTCTTTGGCCTTGGGCAATAAATCATCCCGCTTGATGCCTAGCTCCAGAGCGCCCGCGCTAGCGATATAAATCGAAGAATAAGTGCCTACCACAATACCGACGATAAGGGCTATCGAGAATCCTTGCATGATCGGCCCGCCTAAGAAAAACAGCACCACCACGGCCATCAAAGTGGTCATGCTGGTCATCAAGGTGCGCGACAGGGTTTCGTTGATGGAGACATTCATGATGTCTACGGTCGCCCCTTTGCGCATTTTGCGAAAGTTTTCCCGAATCCGATCCAATACCACCACGGTATCGTTGACGGAATACCCGATAACCGCCAGCACCGCCGCCAACACGGTCAAATCGAATTCAATTCCGAGCAAGGAGAAAAGGCCGATGGTGAACACCACGTCATGAACCGTCGCGGCAATCGTACCCAAGGCTAAGCGCCACTCGAAACGCAGCGTGACGTAAATGAGAATACCGATCAAAGCCAGCAACATGGCCAAGCCGCCCTCCTCAATCAACTCCTCACCGACTTGCGGCCCGACAAACTCGACCCGCCGCATTTCCACCTCAGCGCCTCCCTCGGCGGCCTTGAGCGCGGCCAGGATCTGACTGCTGACATCCGCTGAATTTTGTTCTTCGCGTGGCGCGATTCGGATCAATACGTCGCTGGCGGTACCGAAGTGTTGGGTTTGCGCCTCCGTAAATCCGGCTTCTTGCAGTGCGTCCCTGACTATCGGTATTTCCACCGGTTGCGGATAGCCGACTTCGATGACCGTGCCGCCGGTGAAATCCAGCCCTAAATTCATACCGCGAAACAGTAGGGATAACAGACAGATCACTAACACCACGCCGGACGCCTTCAAGGCCAACCGCCCCTGGCTGAGGAAATCGATCTGCGTATCTTTAATCAGTTGTCGAAACGTTGTTTTCGCCATGGTCTTTCCTCAGATCGGTAACGTTTCGAGGCGGCGGCCGCCGTAGAAATAATTGATTATGCCGCGTGCGCCCATGATGGCGGTGAACATTGAGGTCAGAATGCCGAGACTCAAGGTCACCGCGAAACCCTTGATGGGACCGGTGCCGAACCCGAATAAGACAATAGCGGCAATCAAGGTCGTCACATTGGCGTCGAGAATGGTGGAAAAAGCTTTGTCGAAACCGGTATGGATCGCCGCTTGGGGCGAATTACCCACTTTCAGTTCCTCGCGGATGCGCTCGAAAATGAGCACATTCGCGTCCACCGACATGCCCATAGTCAAGATAATGCCGGCAATGCCCGGCAGCGTCAAAGTGGCTTGCAGCATAGACAGGGCGGCAATGATCAAGATCATGTTGGCGACCAGGGCCACGCCCGACACCATGCCAAAGCGCCGGTAATAAAACGACATGAATCCAAGTGTCAGCAGAAAGGCAATCGTTGCCGAGCGGAAACCTTGGTCGATGTTTTCCCGCCCCGCGCTCGGTCCGACGGTGCGCTCTTCGATGATCTCAATCGGCGCGGCCAGTGCGCCCGCCCGCAGTAACAACGCAAGATTCCGGGCTTCCTGGGTACTGTCCAAGCCGGTGATCTGGAAGCGCCGGCCCAATCGATCACGGATGGTAGCGACGTTGATGACCTCTTCAACAATATAAGAGACTCGTTCCGATTCGCCATTGACCTGACGGGTTTCGGTCTTGTTCTCGATATACACCACCGCCATCAATTTGCCGATGTTGTCCTTGGTGGCGTCTTCGAAACGATTGGCCCCTTTGCCGTCAAGGGTGATAAACACTGCCGGACCGCCGCTTTGCTGATCCAATCCGGAAGCCGCATCGACGATGTAATCGCCGGTCAGCATCACCCGCCGTTGCAACAATATAGGGCTGCCGTTGCGTTCCTTATATAGCCGGGCGTTGACCGGTGCGCGTCCGGTTGCGGCGGCTTGCGCCGGATCACCACCCTCGTATACCAAGCGAAATTCCAGTGTGGCGGTAGCGCCGATGATTTCCTTGGCCCGCGCAGTGTCTTGCACACCGGGCAATTGCACCACGATGCGGTTGTCGCCCTGACGTTGGATAATCGGTTCGGCAACCCCCAACTCATTGACCCGATTGCGTAAGGTGGTGAGGTTCTGTTGTAACGCTAACTGGCGTTTTTCGTCAATTTCCTGCTCGCTGAGCGTCAGACGCAAGTCCGAACTATCGGCTTCGCTGAGCTGCAAGTTAGGCAGCTCACTGCTCAACACGTCTTCGGCTTTGACTCGCTCAGCCGGATCATTGAAGGCGACCACCACGCCGGGGTTGCCGGAATCGCGAGTGACGGTGGTGTAGCGAACCTTTTCATTACGCAGCAAGGTGCGGATTTCCTCGACGTAACTTTCTTCGGCCTGCGCGAGCACGGCATCCATATCGACTTCCATGAGAAAATGCACGCCGCCACGCAAGTCCAATCCCAGATACATGGGTTGCAAACCCAGCGCTTGCATAAAACCCGGCGTCGAGGGCGCCAAATTGAGCGCTACGACATAATCGCGACCTAACGCGGTTTTCACCACATCCGCCGCTTTCAATTGCACTTCGGTATCCGCGAAGCGCACCAGCAACCGGCCTTGGTCGGTATCCAGCTCTAAGCGCTTGTAGGCGATATTTTCTCGTTCCAGCGCGCTGACTACCCGTTGGTGCAGCGCTTGATCGACACTAATGCTGGCGCGCGATGCGGAAATTTGCACGGCCGGGTCTTCCCCGAACACATTGGGAAGGGCGTAGATAAGGCCGATGACGACCACCAAACCAATGATCAGGTACTTCCACCACTCATACTGATTCAACATACGTCGCTATTCCTAGACCGAACGTGGAAGCTACAGATCACCTTTCGAGGTGCCCTTGGGCATCAAAGAGGCGACCGCTTGTTTTTGCACTTTAAGCTGAATATTTTCGGCAACTTCCAGCTGCATGAAATTTTTCTCCCACCTCGGTGATGCGCCCTATCACACCGCCGGTAGTGGCAATTTCGTCGCCTTTCTTCAAGGCTTCCACCATTAGTTTGTGTTCTTTAGCGCGTTTGGTCTGCGGCCGGATCAACAGAAAGTAAAAGATAACAATCAGCAGAATGGGAAACAGCAATGCGCCCAAACCCGCGCCTTGCTGAGGTGCGGTCTGAGCCATGGCATCGGCAATGAAAAAGCTCATGGTACTTTCCTATATTTCAAGTGTATGAAGGGAAAAAGATGCGTCGCCCGATTAGAGGCCGCTATTATACACAGGTGGGATTTGCTGCCCGCGCTTTTCGTAAAATGTGGCAATAAACTCCGCCAATTGTCCGGTGTCGATAGCGGCTCTCAGCTCATCGAGTAAAGTGTGATAGTAAGCCAGATTATGAATGGTGTTGAGCCGCGCGCCGAGAATTTCACGACATTTATCCAGATGACGCAAATAGGCGCGGCTATAGTTCCGGCAGGTGTAACACGTGCAACATGGATCGACCGGTTCGGTAGCGAATCGATGTTCATGATTGCGAATGCGCACCTCGCCCCATTGAGTAAATAAATGCCCGTTGCGGGCGTTGCGGGTGGGTAATACGCAATCGAACATATCGATACCGTCGACGCACTGCTTCGACGATGTCTTCCGGTTTACCCACTCCCATTAGATAACGGGGCGCATGAGTGGGTAACAACGGCACTGTAGCGTCCAACACTTGCAGCCGTTCCGCCATTGTTTCCCCCACCGACAACCCGCCGATGGCATACCCGTCGAAACCCAACGCCTGCAAGCCATGAGCGGACAATGCCCCGTAATTCCGGATACATGCCACCCTGAACGATGCCGAATAGCGCAGCTGGATTATCACCGTGGGCGGTTTTACTGCGTTCGGCCCAAGCCAAGGATAATTCCATAGAAGTCCGTGCTTGATCAGCGGTTGCCGGATAGGGCGTACATTCATCGAAGATCATCACGATGTCCGCACCCAAGGCTCGTTGTACCGTCATCGATTCTTCCGGGCCCAAAAACACCGGGCTGCCGTCAATCGGCGAACGAAACTTCACTCCCTCTGGCGTCACTTTACGCATAGCAGCCAGACTAAAGACCTGAAACCCTCCAGAATCGGTCAAGATAGGCCCGGACCAGTGCATATACTCATGCAATCCGCCGTGCCGGGCAATGACCTCGACGCCGGGACGCAACATCAAATGAAACGTGTTGCCCAAGATGATTTCCGCCCCCGTTTCCCGCAGTTCCTCGGGGGTCATGGCTTTAACCGTGCCGTAGGTGCCCACGGGCATAAAGGCCGGCGTAGTCACCGCACCGTGGAGCAGTTCCAGGCGACCGCTGCGAGCAGCGCCATCGGTATTATTAAGGTGAAAATGCATAGCGACTTACTGAAATAAATCTATACTGTTAAGGTGCGTTATTATGCAGCGGCGATAGGCGTAGCAGGATACACTTATTCTTTGCGCGCAGGCGGTACTGAATTATTTGGAGAAGCCGTGATACCCTTAATTAACTCAAGGTTTTTCAAGAAGTTGCGCATTATTACAGATGCACTATAATCAACCTTCGGCCAAGCTGCTCGAATAAGACACGGAAATTCTTGGGATTTTCTAATGCGTTGTTTTAATGGGTTCGGTAAAAAGGCTTTGCGGCATGCTTGATGAGCTCCACTCCCTGACTGATGGGAATGTGAAATGACCGGTCCTAACAACCGTAATGTCATCGATATCGCCCTGGTTAAACAAGCCTGTGGCAATTGCAATCTGCATCAACTGTGTTTGCCGATGGGCGTCGAGCTTGAGGATGTCGATCGCTTGGACATGATCGTCAAACGGCGCCGACCATTACCACGCGGCAGTTACGTGTTTCATTTGGGCGACGACTTTCACGCCCTCTACGCTATTCGTTCCGGCTCAGTAAAAACCTATACGATTACCGAGGACGGTAGCGAACAAATCACCGGTTTTCATCTGCCTGGCGAACTCATCGGCCTGGATGCTATCAACACGGCTCGCCATCCTTGTGGTGCGCGCAGCCTGGAAACCACTAGCATCTGCGAGATTCCTTTTACTCGCTTAGAAGAACTTTCGATGGCAGTGCCGGGGCTGGGGAGGCAATTGTTGCGGGTCATGAGTCGGGAAATCCACGCCGACGGCGAATTGCTGACTCTATTGGGTAAAAAATCTGCAGAGGAACGTCTAGCCGCCTTGTTGCTGAGCTTGTCGATGCGGTTTCAAGCGCGTGGTTTTTCCCCGCGCGAGTTTCATTTAAGCATGTCTCGTCATGACATCGGTAACTATCTCGGCCTGGCTGTAGAAACCGTCAGTCGGCTGTTCACTCGCTTTCAGCAACAAGGATTGATTGAAGTGCGCAATAAATATATTCAGCTGAAAGAGATAGAGCAATTGCAGACCTTGGCGGGCTTACCCGGTCAGCTCAAGAATCCCCAGCTTCGCGCTAAATAATTACGCTCAGTAGCGATTGGTGCTGCCTACGCGCCAACTTGCCAAACACTGTCGTGCAGAGCCTCCCAACTTGGAATTTGCCCCCC
>JAAUQA010000051.1 GCA_012032855.1 Candidatus Competibacteraceae bacterium | reverse complement strand
TGTGGTCGACACATTGGGACTGACCTTAACCGGTAACTTAAGAGTGAGAAGGAAATGTGGACGAGGATATTGCGGTCATGGGATCGGGACCATTCAAGGTCGAAGTCGATCTGATGCAACCCATTGATCCTGAGAAAAGCCCAAGGTTCAAGACCCGCCGTTGAATCATATCGGCTTGTGGATTGACGATTTACACGCCGCCGTTGAATGGCTGGGCGCCAATGGTGTGCGCTTCGCGCCGGGTGGCATTCGCAAAGGAGCGGCCGGATTCGACATCTGTTTTATGCACCCCAAAGGCAATGCCGAATTGCCCATCAGCGGAGAAGGGGTGTTAATTGAGTTGGTGCAGGCACCGCCCGATGTGATTAAGGCGTTGGGTTAACCGCTCTATATCCCACCAGCTCCTTAAGGTTTGCATATAGTTGTCATATTGATTTGCTATACGCTTTAATCCTTTGCGACGGTTTAACGACTCTTGGGATTTTTGAGTGTCATGCGCTTTAAAGATCGAACTGAAGCGGGCCAAAAGCTCGCCCATCTACTCCTGAAATACCGGAATCAACCCGGTATCATTTACCCGCTGCCACGCGGCGGGGTTGTGCTGGGTGTGGAAATTGCGAAATTTTGCATATGCCGATCGACCTGGTCATCCCACGTAAGATCGGCCACCCTCGCAATCCCGAATATGCCATCGGTGCAGTGGCCGAAAACGGTGATATGGTCCGCAACGAATGGGAAATTTCCCGCGTCGATGCCCAATGGCTGGAACAGCAAGTGGCGGTTGAACGCCAAGAAGCGCAACGACGCCGCAAACGCTATCTGGGTCAGCAAGCACCCTTATCAGCGAACGGTAAGACGGCCATTTTGGTTGATGACGGCATCGCCACCGGTTTGACCATGCAAGCGGCCATTCGCGACGTCAAATTACGCCAACCCGCCAGTATCGTAATCGCTATTCCACTGGCGCCGAAAGAAACGGCTGAACAACTGAGCCGTGAGGTTAACGAAGTGGTCGGTTTAGAGATTACCGATGATTACCGCGGGTCGGTCGGTTCTTATTACGATGAGTTTTTTCAAGTCAGCGACGAGGAAGTAATCCAATTACTTCAGACCATGCACACTAGCGGAGATAACTGAGATGGCTGAAGCTACGGTCGGTCAGCAAGCCCCAGCCTTTTCTTTGCCCGATCAGGAAGGCAACCCGGTCAGTCTTGAACGATTTCAGGGGCGTTGGGTCGTGTTGTATTTTTATCCAAAGGACGATACGCCGGGTTGCACGACTGAAGCCTGCGATTTCACCGCAGGTCTCAAGGATTTCGAAACTTTGAACGCCACGGTGTTGGGTTGCAGTCCGGACGACGCCGAAAGCCACCGCAAGTTTATCGGCAAGTATGAGCTGCACATCACTCTGCTCAGCGATACGGATCACAGCGTCATGGAACAGTATGGCGCTTGGGGTCAAAAAAACATGTACGGTAAGATCAGCGAAGGGGTGATCCGCTCCACGGTACTCATCGACCCGCAAGGCCGGTTAGCACATCACTGGAAGCGCGTAAAAACAGCCGGGCACGCAGAACAGGTCCGCAAGAAATTAGCTGAGTTGCAATCAGCATAAGAGTGCTTTGCCGACACCGGACCGGATTTTCATCCCAGCGCTTTAATAAATACTTTAGAGCGTCGTTGCAAATTGTATAAGGTCTGCTTTTGCACCGGCAGATCATCGACTTCAGCCGGTTCAAAGCCCCGTTCCTGAAACCAGTGCGCGGTGCGGGTGGTTAGCACGAACAGCCGTTGCAAGCGCTGTTGACGAGCGCTGCGTTCAATGAACTCCAGCAACGCCTCCGCCCGGCCGTTATTACGATAGTCATCGTGCACAGCGACACAGGCCACCTCACCGACACGCTCCTCGGCAAACGGATATAAAGCGGCGCAACCGATAATGGTATTGTCTCGTTCCAATACCACGAAACGTTCGATTTCCATTTCCAGTAACTCCCGCGATCGCGGACCAGGGTGCCGTCGGCTTCCAGTGGACGAATCAGCGCCAGAATACCGCCCACATCGTCGATAGTAGCCCAGCGCATGCCTTCATAAATATCGGCTGTGATCAGCGTGCCGATGCCGTCCCGAGTAAACAGTTCCAGCAACAACCCGCCATCCACCGCTCGGCTGAGCAGATGAATTCGCCTCACCCCCGCACGACAGGCGTCCAGCGCATGGCGTAACAGGCGAACCTGATCATCCGTAAAACTGTGTTCGGCAGCGAGCAAGCGTTCGACATCGCTGGGATTCAGTTGACGCAATGGCTGCTCAGTAGTGTCTCGCAGTTCACCGACTTCGCCCAGCAGCAGCCATTTGTCGGCGCGCAATGCACTAGCGGTAGCCATAGCGACTTCTTCGGCATTGACGTTGAAAATTTCCCCGGTCGGCGAATACCCCAAGGGTGACAACAATACGATGGCACCGCTGTCCAGCGACGTGCGAATAGAGTGGACGTCGATGCGCCGGACTTCTCCGGTGAAACAATAACTCCACCCCATTACGAATGCCTAATGGGCGCGCCGTGACGAAATTTCCCGACACGACACGAATACGGGCCCCGTGCATCGGCGAATCGGCCAAGCCCATAGACAGATAAGCTTCGACCGGATCCGCACTTGTCCAACCGCCTGCTTGACACTGTCCAGCGCTGGACCATCGGTGATGCGCAAACCGTTGACATAACGCAGTTCCTGATCCGCCTCCCGCAACCGCGCCTCGATTTGCGGCGCGCGCCATGAACCAACACCAATTGAATGCCGAGACTGTGCAACAACGACAGATCATGGATCAGACGAGGAAATTGCGGATCCGTCACCGCCTCGCCGCTGAATGAAATGACTAAAGTCTTGCCACGATGCGCATTGATGTAGGGCCCGGCTTGGCGGAACGCATCGACGAAAGACAGCTCGTCCATCAGGTTTATTGGGGCGAAGTGCAGAATCGGTGAATCAAACGGCGCAACAGTTCCAGCGTGGGATTGAACGTGTCCAGGGCGATAAACTCATCGGGTTGATGCGCCTGCTCGATATGGCCCGGCCCCAGAATAACAGTGTCCATGCCCATACGATTCAAGTAAGGCCCTTCGGTGCCGAACGCCACTGCGCCGGCGGGTCGTCCGGTCAACTCTTCAGCAGCCGTGATGATAGCCGCATCCGCCGGGGTCTCCATCGCCTCCACCCCATCCAGCAAGGCTGTAAAAGAGAGCTGCGCGGGATGATCTGCCAGGGCCTGCGTCAATCGCTGACGTAATGCTTGGCGTAACTCCGCTATCGGTGGCATACCCGGCAACGGGCGCAAATCGATATGCAGTTCGCAGTTTGCGCAGATGCGGTTGGGGTTATCACGCCGTGAATATGGCCCAGATTCAACGTCGGCACCGCAACTTCGAACAGCGGATTTTGGTAGCGCTCCTGCAGTTCAGCGCGCCAGCGTAATACTTCACCGATTACGACGTACATCCCTTCCAGCGCATTGACTCCCAACGCCGGATTACTGGAATGTCCGGAACGTCCTTCCACGTGAATAGCTTCCATAGTGACGCCTTTGTGCAACCGAACCGGTTGCAAACCGGTCGGTTCGCCGATCACCGCATAGCGTCCCAACCGGCGCTCGGCTTCGAGCAAACTTTGTGCGCCTTGCATGGTGCTTTCTTCGTCTGCGGTGGCAACAATCACCAAGGGGTGTTGTAAGGTCTTGGGATCAATCGTTCGAACGGCCTCGATGGCCAGGGCAAGAAACGATTTCATATCCGCCGTACCCAACCCATAGAGGCGTTCATCTTTGATTTGCCCGCCAAACGGATCGTGCTGCCAACGACCCAAATCATAGGGTACGGTGTCGGTATGCCCGGCCAATACCAACCCGTCCGCACCGCTGCCTAGGGTGGCGATGAGATTGGCTTTCGTCGAATCACCACTCAGCGGTTGAATCTCCACAGCAAACCCCAGATCGTTTAGCCAGGAGGCCAATACATTAATCACGGTTCGATTGCTTTGGTCGAATTGCGGTGAAACGCTACTCACCGAGGGAATCGCGATCAGCCCGCGAATCATATCCAGCAGTTTGGGTGGTTGCATGAAAACCTCGAATGCCCTACTGCTGGTCAGCGAGCAGCCGGGTCATTTTTTCCGTTGTAGGATGATGCACAATGCCACGTTCGGTGACTAGGGCAGCGATCAATGCTGCGGGTGTTACGTCGAAAGAAGGATTCCAGGCGGTAGCACCGGGGGCGGCGATAGGCTGCCCGCCTACGCTTAACAACTCTTCGGGAGCGCGTTGTTCGATCGGGATGTGACTACTGTCCGGCAGGCTCATGTCGATGGTTGAGCTGGGTGCCGCTACCACAAAACGAACGCCGTGATAGTGCGCCGCCAAGGCCAAACTATAGGTGCCGATCTTGTTGGCGACATCGCCATTGGCAGTGATCCGATCCGCACCGACAATCACCCACTGCACCTGGTTCTGCTTGAGCAAATAGGCGGCCGCGCCATCGGCCAGCAGCGTCACGGGAATATCGTCTTGCAGCAATTCCCAGGCAGTGAGCCTTGAGCCCTGCAACCAAGGCCGCGTTTCGTCGGCGTAAACTCGATCAATGACACCGGCAGCGAAACCGCTGCGAATCACCCCCAAGGCCGTACCATACCCACCGGTAGCCAGCGAACCGGTATTACAATGCGTCAAAACAGATCCAGGCGATGTTTGCAGTAATACCAACCCCAATTCGCCCATCCGGTGGTTGGCGGCGATATCCTCGGCATGGATAGCCTGGGCTTCGCGGAGTAAAACCGCCGTGGGATCGCTATTTTCTGCATGGTCCAGGGTTGCGATAACGCTTTCCATGCGCTGCAGAGCCCAAAACAGATTCACCGCGGTTGGTCGCGCTGCCGCCAGGGTTGTCAAATCCTCCTGGATAGCAGCGGACCAGTCACTGGGATTGTGCCGGTAACGCTCACCCGCGGCCAGAACGACACCATAGGCTGCCGTAATCCCGATGGCGGGCGCGCCACGCACCACCATATCTCGAATAGCCTGGGCCACTGCATCGGCATCAGTTAACCGGCGATATTCGGTTTTACCGGGCAGCAAGCGTTGATCCAGTAATTCAAGAGCCTCATCACGCCAGACGATAGCTCGAATCCGATCATGTGTAGGTGTCATACTGTTGGGGTCGTAATTGATTACCGGGAACCGCTCGGATCAGGAACGCGGATCCAATGACTCGCTTTGTTCCAAGCGGTAACCGTGTTGATAGACGGCTTTGAGTTGCCAACCGTACTCGGCATTGAGATTGAGTTTGTGTCGAATCCGACTGATATGGGTGTCTACGGTGCGAGTATTGAGATCGGGGTTACGCCCCCAGACATTCTCCAGAATATGGCCTCGCGATAACACCCGACACGCATAACGGAACAGGAACAAACCGAGCTCGAACTCCTTTTCAGTCAGCTCAATGGGTTTGTCGTCCAAATAGACGGTGCGCGTGTTCGGGTCGATCCGGTAACGACCGAATTCCAATATGTCTTTACTATCCTGAGGCGCGGTCCGGCGACTGATGGCCGTGATCCGCGCCAACATTTCTAGGCGCTTGACCGGTTTGGTCATATAATCGTCAGCGCCTTGGTTTAGCGCTTGTACAATATCGGCTTCTTCGTCCCGACCGGTGACAAACAGCACGGGAATCGGCCAGTCGATGTGCTCACGGATCCAACGCAATACCTGGATACCGTCGGTATCCGGCAGCATCCAGTCCAAAACGAGCACATCGAAAGTTTCCCGTCGTAAGCTATGGGTAAATTGCTTGCCCGTGTTGAATACCGCGCATTCATGGCCTGCTTCCGCTAACCACGTGTTCATCAACTGCGCCAGCAAGGCATCATCTTCAAGCAGTGCAATGCGCAAAGTTCGGCCTCTTTATTGTGCACACAACATTTTTTGCAATTCTGACACAAACGTGTATCATTGGCATATATTGGTGTATTATTAGGTATACTTTACCACTTATTAAAGTTTACAAGCTTAAATTATACCTTCAGTTAGGTAGGCTAGCGCGATTTAGCTCCGATATCCATAACGGTAAAGACATAATACACGCGGCATGTTTTGGTACTTACCCACTAGCAACTAGGAGATTATACGATGAAAGTCAGACTGTCTAAGCACGGCCTCAGCTTGGTCGCTTCCGTGGCTTTCCTGGCGGTTGCAGCCCCCGCCCAGGCTCAGCCTATTGATGCTTTTGTGCAATGCGGTTCGGGTGGCCCGGTCCGCGATCCCTATGGTAACTGCGTGCTCAGCGCCGGCGGACAAGCGCTGCCGGGCTGTGTTGAAGTCGCCGTAGTGGCTCCACCTCCGGTTACCCCTGTGGTTGAAACTCTGACCTTGGGCGCCGACGCCTTCTTCGATTTTGATAAAGCCACTCTCAAGCCCGAAGGCCAGGCCAAGCTGGATGAATTGGCCTCTGATATGCGGCGCGTCGAATCCGTCAGCGCGATTACCGTGGTCGGACACACCGACAGCAAGGGTAGCGAAGCCTACAACCAGCGCTTGTCCGAGCGGCGGGCTGCGTCTGTGCGTGATTATCTGGTTCAACGTGGCGTTGATCCGGCGATCCTGACCGCCTTTGGTGAAGGCGAAAGTCGGCCGATTGCACCGAATACCACCCCGGAAGGACGCGATAATCCTGCCGGTCGGGCGCAAAATCGGCGGGTAGAAGTAACTGTAGAAGCTTCCGAGAAAGTGATGCAATAAACTCACGAATCTCTGCTGCTTAATGAAAAGCCTCGGCACTGTCGGGGCTTTTTTTATTGCTACCAGGCCTGTCCGCACGCTGTAAAAGAAAACGCCGTTTGTTGTTGCATGCGAGCAACAATCTATCAAGTAACAGCACACTTGCGTTAAGCTGTACGGATATTTAAACAAACTAGCACGCTTATGTCAGGGTTACGTAATCGACGAATTTTGCTGGGCATTACCGGTGGCATCGCGGCCTATAAGAGCGCCGACTTGGTGCGCCGTTTAAAAGAGTTGGGAGCTGATGTACAGGTGGTGATGACGCCGGCAGCGTCCACGTTCATTACGCCTCTGACATTACAGGCCGTTTCCGGCAGGGCGGTGCGCCTGGAACTGCTGGATGCCAATGCCGAAGCGGGTATGGGTCATATCGAACTGGCACGCTGGGCTGAGTTGATTGTCATCGCGCCGGCCAGTGCTGATTTTATCGCCCGGATGACGCACGGCTTTGCCAATGATTTATTGAGCACGCTGTGTTTGGCCAGTGACAGCCCCGTTGCCGTTGCTCCCGCGATGAACCGACTGATGTGGTGCAATCCTGCCACCCAAGCCAATTGCGAAACCCTGCGCCAGCGCGGGGTATTGCTGTGGGGCCCCGGCATTGGTGAGCAAGCCTGCGGTGAAGTGGGCGAAGGCCGTATGTTGGAACCCTTAGCACTGCGGGAATTGATTACTGCTTTCTTTTCTCGTTCCGGTTCTCTCGACGGGTTGCGAGTGCTGATCACTGCCGGCCCTACTCGCGAAGCGCTTGATCCAGTACGCTTTATCAGTAATCGCAGTAGCGGTAGGATGGGTTTTGCAATCGCCGACGCCGCTGCTGTTGCAGGCGCTCAAGTCACCTTGGTCAGCGGTCCGGTGGCATTGCCTGCGCCGGTTGGCGTGCAACGTATTGACGTGGAAAGTGCTGCACAAATGCACGAAACAGTCATGCGTCACGCGGCTGAAACTGAAATTTTCATTGCTACCGCTGCGGTAGCTGATTATCGTCCGCTGGCGGTTTCCGAACAGAAAATCAAGAAGACGCAAGAAACCGTCACGATGACCCTGGAACGGAATCCCGACATTCTTGCTGCTGTTGCCGCTTTGGAGAACGGCCCGTTCACCGTCGGATTCGCCGCTGAGACCAGCACGTGCTGGAATACGCGCAAGACAAACGTCGCAGAAAAAAATTAGATATGATTGCGGCCAATCAAGTCGGCGTACCGGGTAGTGGTTTCGAAAGCCGGCAGAATGCCCTGCATGTCCTCTGGGAAGGCGGTGAACAGGTCTTGGCGCTCGCCGATAAAACGCAATTAGGTTTTGAATTGGTCGACTTAATCGCCCAACGCTATTACGCCCAACAGTGAAATTCGCCTACAGGTACAGCACACTCCATGAGCCTCAATCACTCATCCGCCACTGAAATTGCCCATGTGCTTGTCGAATCGCTGCCGTATATTCGCCGCTTTTCCGGGAAAACAGTGGTAATTAAGTACGGTGGTAACGCCATGGAGAACGAACAGCTAAAGAACAGCTTCGCGCGCGACATCGTGTTGATGAAGCTGGTCGGCATCAAGCCGGTAGTAGTGCACGGCGGTGGTCCGCAAATCGGTACTTTGCTCAAACGCTTGGGCAAGGAAAGTCGGTTTGTGGACGGTATGCGGCATACCGATAAGGAAACCATGGATGTGGTGGAAATGGTTTTAGGCGGTTTAGTTAACAAGGAAATCGTCAATAATCTCAATCGTCACGGTGGTTGCGCCGTCGGATTAACCGGCAAGGACGGTGATTTGATTCGCGCGCGCAAGCTTAACATCACCCGCAAAACCCCTGAGTTGGATGTGCCTGAAATTATCGATATGGGACATGTCGGACAGGTGGCCAGCATCGATACCCGCATTGTGCAGATGCTCAGCCAGGATGATTTCATTCCGGTCATCGCGCCCATCGGCGTGGGAGAGGACGGTTTCGCCTACAACATCAATGCCGATCTGGTCGCCGGCAAGATGGCGGAGGTGCTGCAGGCGGAAAAGTTGATATTGCTGACCAACATCAAAGGGGTGCTTGACAACGAGGGCGGCTTGCTGACCGGGCTGACCGCCCGTCAAGTGCAAGACCTTATTGGAGACGGTACGATCCAGGGCGGTATGCTGCCCAAAATCCGCTGCGCGCTGGATGCGGTGCGCGCCGGTGTCAAAGCCGCCCACATCATTGATGGCCGCATCGAACATGCGGTGCTGGTGGAATTATTTACCGACGAAGGTATCGGCACATTGATCCGTGGTTGATCCCTGCGCAGAGTGCGTTTGCCAAGACTATACTTTTAGTTGGGGATTACGTTATGGATCCCTGTCGTTGTGAACTAAAAGCGGAGGAGGATGATCATGGCCGAGAGCATGTACAAAATAATCCAACTCGTCGGCAGCAGCCCGAATTCTTGGGAGGAGGCCGCCAAAAATGCAGTGGAAGAAGCCGGCAAGAATCTGCGCGAACTCAGGATTGCTGAAATCGTTCAATTAGATATGCGGGTCGAAAATAACAAGGTCGCCGCTTATCGCGCTAAAGTGAATGTGTCGTTCCGGTATGAAGGCGGCGGTTAAGCCGAACCGGAAGAGGGAGCCACGCTCCCTCTTTTCATTCTCACCCGCTTCATTTTGTCCTCCCAGCTTTGACTTGGCAAGCATGCCCATCCTGCCTATACAAAAAACTGATATGCGCTAAGGTTTCTTGTGTGGTGCTATCACATCATTTTGAGCCACATCGCCATACCACCAAAAAACCATTGGAGCATAACGTATGACAACAAGACGCCAGCTACTCAAGGCTATCCCGGCAATGACCGCCGCACTGGCTATTCCCGGCCACACCCTGGCAGCGACGGAAATACCGGCGATGACCAAACAAGCGCGCAGCGAATTAACGCCGGACCAAGCGTTAGAATTATTGAGGGACGGAACGAACGCTTTGTCAGTGGGAAGATGTTGCAACGCGATCTGATGGCTCAGGTCAAGGCCACAGCGACCGGTCAGTTTCCATTCGCAGGTATTTTAGGTTGTATGGATTCCCGCGTCCCACCCGAGATCGTTTTCGATCAAGGGATCGGCGATATCTTCAGCGCCCGCATTGCCGGTAATTTTGCGAACACCGATTTTATCGGCAGCTTCGAGTTCGCTACCAAGCTTGCCGGAACAAAACTCATTGTGGTGTTAGGCCACACCGAGTGTGGTGCGATCAAAGGTGCTGCCGACAATGCCCAGCTCGGCAACCTAACTCAAACACTCAGCAATTTGATGCCCGCGGTGTATGCAGTGACCGATGTGGTGGGCGAGCGTAACTCTGCGAACGAAGCGTTTGTTACAGCCGTCGCCGAAGAGAATGTACGCCAGAACGTGAAAGCATTGCTCACCAGAAGCACTGTACTGCATGATCTTGCCCAAGCAGAGCGCATTAAAGTCGTCGGCGCAATGCATGATGTTGGCACCGGTCGAATCACTTTTCTCGGCTAGATTAAAAAATTTCCGTCGCACCAAGTCTAAGCAGATGCGCCCGGTGGGCGCATTTCTCATATTGATCGACCAAAACCTCGCGATGTTTGCTTGTTCGTTGCGTCAGGTAGGATTAGAATTCACCGTTTGATTTAAAATCCAAAGATTATAGTGGAGTTGTTTGAATAATGTCGCTCAGCACCGAACAAAAAGCGCAAATCGTACAAGACTACCGACGCGATCCTAACGATACCGGTTCCCCGGAAGTGCAGGTTGCTCTATTGACCAACCGAATTAATGACTTGCAAGGGCATTTCGCTGCCCATAGCAAAGATCACCACTCTCGGCGGGGATTATTGAAAATGGTCAATCAGCGTCGCAAGATGCTGGACTATTTAAAGAAAAAAAATGTTCAGCGCTATCAAGAATTGATTGCAAGACTGGGTTTACGCCGTTGATCAACGCGTTGTTCAGCGCGTTCATCATCCTGTTCTTTACCGATGTGCTTACCAGGACAGTCTTGTGACTCCTATTAGAAAAACCTTTCAATACGGTGATCATGCCGTAACCCTGGAAACCGGACGTATTGCTCGTCAAGCCCACGGCGCAGTGCTGGTCAATATGGCGGATACCGTCGTGTTGGTCACCGCAGTTGGTGTCAAAGAAGCCTCCGATAAAAGAGACTTTTTTCCACTCACGGTCAATTATCAAGAGCGCAGTTATGCGGCGGGCCGGATTCCCGGCGGCTTTTTCCGCCGCGAAGGGCGGCCGACCGAGAGTGAAACGCTGATCTCTCGTTTAATCGATCGTCCGTTACGACCGTTATTTCCCAAAGGCTTTACCAACGAAGTGCAAATTATTGCCACGGTCATGTCGTTGAATCAGCAGGTCAGTCCCGACATCCCGGCGTTGCTGGGAGCGTCTGCGGCGTTGGCCTTGTCCGGCATACCCTGCAGTGCTCCTATAGGCGCTGCTCGGGTGGGTTATAAAGATGGTCAGTATCTACTGAATCCCTCTCTCAAAGATCAAGCGCAATCACAATTGGATCTGGTCGTGGCCGGGACTGAGACTGCGGTGCTGATGGTCGAATCCGAAGCCAAGGAATTATCGGAAGAGGTGATGTTGGGTGCGGTGATTTTCGGCCATGAACAGATGCAGACGGCCATTCAAGCCATTCGGGAGTTGGCAGCCGAGACTCAGGCACCTGCCTGGGAATGGCAAGCTCCGGTCCCGAACGAAGCACTGATCGCTGCCGTCAACGCAGCGGCGGAAACTGCGCTGGTCGACGCCTACCAAATCTCGGAGAAACAGCTTCGGCAACAGACACTGCGCGAGGTGCGCGCTCGGGTCGTTGAACAACTGCAGGCGACGGAAGATAACGACTGGACAGCTGACGAGATTCAGAAAGCTATTGCTGCCGCGGAAAAACGCATTGTCCGGGCTCGCGTGCTGGCCGGCGAATTACGCATCGATGGTCGTGATCATCACACGGTTAGAACTATCAACGTAGACACCGGCGTGCT
>JAAUQA010000415.1 GCA_012032855.1 Candidatus Competibacteraceae bacterium | reverse complement strand
CAATCAGGTGGACAACAATTCTCGACCATAGTCTGCAAGCACTGATGATTCTTATCATTTGGTGAACTGATCCACTGGCATGGGGACTCACCCTGAAACTGAACCGCCTGAAGGACGTTTAGCGCTTTAGCGTCGCCACTCCCATCTTGCAAATATTTGACGGCCTGTTGTAAGGGACGCTGAAGGATGGTACAGGTTTGTTTTTCAGGACAAATGATGGAAAGAAGTAGAGGTAATCCATCACAGCCACCATGGTCAGCACTCGAATCTGCAAGGGTCTTTAACTCAATTCGGAATTGCTTGACAAGGCGTTCTTTCAGATAAGCAACCGTAGGCTTAAAGTCCGGGTCACAGTCGGTTCGCGCGGCCATGCTGACGCCTGCACCTAAGAAGGGAATAACTTGCCCATAAAGTAGACGTTTTCGTAGCCGCTCGAAACGATTATATAATTCCGGAGATAAGCTCATGTTAAGTTCCTATTTTCTTGCGAGTCTTAACCGGCTTTTTCGCCGGGTATCCTACACGTCTCTTTGTGGTTAAGGTATTTTCAGAAACCTACCGCGTGTGCAACAAGTTGCCTACCCTACAAAGATTCGCTGTTATCGTCTTTATCGGAAATCACCTAAATTAATCCAATCGGCAAAACAGCGGATGAAAATAAATATTCCTTCACCCGCTGCGTTTCAATTACCACTAAAAACTTCTCATAAATCATCGGCCCTATCCTTAATCGTTTATTCGATACTGCCCCAATCCAAAACTGGTTTTCCCCCCCACATGAAACCACTCCCCCCAAAATCAAATAAGGCAGGAATGGCGCTAAATCTCCGGCATAGGTGATCTCGCCCAACAGGCCGCCGAATTTCATCCACGCTTGTTGTCGGCCCGAAAAACGCGACCAGTCGTCCCAAACCAGCTGTTCGGAAGCGATACGCACCTCAGCAGCCCGGCTAAGCAATGCGTGCTTGTCGGATTCTTCCAGCAAAGCAATGCCGTGATGGAACCAAGCCAACATGCTGAGCCGCCCCAGTAGTCGCGCAAAAAAAGCCCGGAATTCAGGCGCATTTCGAACCAAGCGGTTATCCGCCTGCAAACGCAGCCGCGACTGTAAATGCAGAGTGATGGACGAGGGATCGGTTACTGGGTGGGTTGCAATGAGATCGGCCCCCAGTCGCAGGTGCCGGAGGAGTCCGCCAACCTTGCTCGGCAGCGGAATAAATTGTCTGCTCCGTGCCGTTTGGTTGCAACACGTTGACTTCAGCCAAGCTCAACTTGCCGTGGTCTTTCCCGATCCCCTCGCGGCCCAAACTATCCATAGCGCAAATGAAAATGGACAGGTGATTGATAGCTGTGCCCACAATCACAAGTTCACAACAGATTGGGCTGCCGGCTTCATAGGCGCGCTGTGTTTCGGGTGGCGGGCGGAGAATGAATGGGCGGGGAACCGCGCCGTTTCCTCCGGTTGACTGCGGTTCGAACAGGTCTTTTGACAGTAAAGGGGCTACGCGCTGCAGCGCATACCCCAACGCGCCGTGGAAAGTTGACCCTTTATAAACTGGGAGATGCAACGGTTTATCGACTGTGAAACGAAAACACAATCTTAGGCACTGAAGTTCAGAATAATGATCCATTAAGCAGAAAATCCGGCCAAAATACCCAATTAAAATTGTTATTTCCCCCCGTCCGCTGGGACAGTATTCCTGCAACAGCAAATGATTCTAAATTATTTAGTGCAAAAAAGACTTAACTTTTAACTTACATCAGTTTTTCTTGAATTCAAGGCCCGGAAAACAATCGTGTAGCTTGTGGAGACCATCGGTGACTTTATGCTCAACGGCAATCCGGCTGACCGCTAAGCCCCATTCCAGGCTAAAATGACCGAACACACTGACAACGCAACCCAGTTGGGAACATTGCTTGAGCATGAGCACAGAAGACACCAGGATCGTAACGGGCACAACGCCGACTATTCCCGGCTACCACATTGAGGGATTGCTGGGCAGCGGGGCTATGGGACAGGTCTATTTAGCCACCCAAAAAGCGCTGGAGCGCGCTGTCGCCATTAAGGTGATCATGCCTGCCTACAGCAGCGATGAGGAATTTCGCCTGCGGTTTCTCAAAGAAGGCCGAATAATCGCCAAGTTGCGTCATCCACATATCGTGACGATTCATGACATCGGCGAACGCCAGGGCTATTACTACATGGTGATGGAATACGTAGACGGCGGCACCTTGAAAGAACGCATTCAACAAGGATTATCCGCCGATCAAGCCATTGCCTTGTTTCGCCAAATTGCCAGCGCCCTGGGTTATGCGCATCGGCAAGGGTTTATTCATCGGGACATCAAACCCGCTAATATCCTATTTCATGATCAAGACACGGCGGTACTGTCGGATTTCGGCATTGCCAAAGATTTTGAGGACAGCGTTCAACTGACTGCTACGGGCTTGGCCATCGGCACCCTGATGTACATGAGTCCGGAACAAACGCGTGGGCAACCGCTGGATACCCGCAGCGATTTATACTCGCTGGGACTGGTGTTCTATGAAATGCTCGCCGGTCATCGACCCGATCGCTCGGAGGGCGGATTTATCGAACCGTTACCGGCGGAATTGAGCCGTTATCAGGGCATCCTTGATCGCCTGTTGGCCAGAGATCCGAATGATCGTTTCGAAACCGCCGAACAGTGCATCGCTGCTTTGGACCAGCTTCCGCCGACACCGATAACATCGGCTTTACCCGTATCGCATACAGTGCTAAAACGCGTTTCGTTGGTCAGTCTGGCTCTTGCTCTGTGCTTGGCTGTGGGCTACTACTTTTGGCAACAACCCAGCGAAACACCGCTTTCTCTTGATGTCAGCTATTCGTATCGACCTGCCGACCAGCTGAACTTCCGGCCTTTAGTAACCGGTAGTGCGTTGCACTCCGGTGATCATTACCAGATTCGTTTTGTTCCCGCCGAAGCAGGCTATGTGTATATTTTTCAGATCGATAGCAGTGGGGCGGTGTATCGGTTGTTTCCACTGAGCGGTAGCGAAGCCCAAGCCTCCGGCAACATCAATCCGGTAAGTGCGGGGACGAGCTACTTTGTCCCGGCGGAAGGCAAGGCGTTTCAGCTGGATGAACAGGTTGGTCAAGAACGCATTGTTGTACTGGCGTTCAAAAACCTTAATATTGATCTGGAAACCTTGTACGCTACTCTGGCTGCAGCGCGGCAGATGCAGGATTCACAGCTGATCGCGGAGACTCAACGTCAATTAAAACAGATCTTGCAGGATACTCCGGCAGACGCTATCCCCGTTCTCAACTTCGAACATTTAAGCAGAGGTGATCATGCAATCTAACGCTTATTGGACTTACCCGTTGCTACTCGCCGGCCTTCTATTCGGGCTGAGTGGTAGCCTTCAAGCCGATACCCCGAAAGACGATATGAAAACCCGGGGACCAGCCGGCACGGTCGATATTGCGCCTAAGCCAGGCGGAACAGGTCCGACACCAGTGTCGGTGACACCGACCCCCGACCTGAAACCACTGAGCTTTAAAGTCAATTATGTGTATCGGCCCAAAGGCGAAGGCGATCTCAAGCCGCTGGTCGAGGGCAGTGTGCTGCATTCCGGCGATCACTACAAAATCCAATTTACCCCTGCGGAGGACAGTTACGTCTATATTTTCAAGTCGATAGTGCGCAAGCGATTTATCGACTTTTCCCGATGACCGAGTTCGGTGGCGTGCGGGTGAATAACCTCAACCCGGTCAAAGGAAGAACCACTTATCATTTGCCCGCCGATGATAAATCCTTCCAACTGGACCAACAAACCGGACCGGAAAGCATTATCTTTCTAGCCTTTCGGCAACCGAATGCCCAATGGAACAGCAGTATGAAGACTTGGTT
>JAAUQA010000414.1 GCA_012032855.1 Candidatus Competibacteraceae bacterium | reverse complement strand
TTTTGGTTATTTTCCTCCATCCTGTAAGTCTCCACCTAAGCGCATTTCCATCCTGTAAGTCTCCACCATACCATCCTGTAAGTCTCCACCATACCATCCTGTAAGTCTCCACCTAAGTCCGTTTTTTATCCTGTAAACCTCCACCTAACGTGTTCCATAAATTTGATTTTAATAGACTTTTTTTACCCTAAACTTTTTTAAATTTGTTTTCTTTAAATAAAGAAACAACAACAATACCTCCGGCGTGACCCGAAAAGTTGCGATTCCGGGTGCTGAATTTTTAAACATGTTGTTGTTTTTTATAAAAAATAAAAACAGAAACGAGAGTATCTGCGGAAAAAGCAACGATGAGCAGAGCTATTTTCAGGATTTGATAATAAAACCAACCATCCGGAAAATCGCAGAGGATGATCAACAAATCAACAAATCAATCATCACAGAAGGCTAAATCATTGCGAACACCTATACTTCCGGAAAAAAAGCCCGCTAAAATCGCCTTAAACACCGTTTAAACAGATTCTATCAGGCAAGGGTAGGGGGGAGTAGCGGAACAGAAAAATATGCGCTGAAAATCGATTTCAGCGCTTTAAGGCTGATAGGTCAACACAGCTAAACTTGCCGGGTATATCAATCGACTGCATCCAATGCGAGTGGTGCAGTGTAGTATTATTTGTACACGTAATGAAAATTATGGAATTAAATATTCGAAACCCAGAAACTGACAACTTGCCGAAACACTGGCGTAGCTAACCGGCGAAAGCAAAACTCAAGCGGTAACGCAAGCACTGCGCGATCGGTTGGAGCGGGTACATCGTCATCGATCCGGTCGTCGACTAGCTGACCAACTTGACGAGATCGCTGTGCACAGCGCCTCTTTAACCGTTATCAATGCAAGGGAACCGAATGAAATTCTGGGATACGACGAAAATGACCTACCCAGCTAATGGTCATTGATACGCCGGCACTGTTAGTTTTCTTGCTGGACGAACCCGAGCACCGCACTTTTAACGAAGCCACTGAATCTGCTGCTAGCTTCGTCGAGGTCTCAACGGTACATGCTTATTCCGGTTGATTCAGAGCAGGCTTTCGTAGCCTGGCAGGCATTTCGTCAGTATGGCAAGGGCAGACATTCGGCCGGTCTTAATTTTGGTGATTGTTTTTCGTATGCGCTCGCGAAAGCACTGGGTGAGCCCTTGCTCTTCAAGGGCGATGATTTTTCAAAAACCGATCTAACTTCTGTGGGCGGCCAATAGCAGCATTTTTTTCATTCACTTTCTTGTACATGCGGTCAAGTCAACTTGCCCGCCGTTGAGGCAGCTTACATGTTCGACGTTACCGCCTTCCTAAATACAGCTCAACACAATCGACTGGGACTCGCTCTGTCCGGCGGGGGGTTCAGAGCCGCTTTGTTTCATGTCGGTATTCTTGCCAAACTGGCCGAGCTGGATGTGCTGAAACAGGTGGCTTTCATTTCCACCGTGTCCGGCGGTTCCATCATCGGTGCGTATTATTACCTCAAAGTCAAACAGTTGCTGGAAGGCCGCAGAGCAGATGGTTTGCTACCCTCTCGTGCCGCTTATATTCAACTCGTGCAGGAGCTGGAAATCGAATTCCTGCAGCGGTACAAAAAAACTTGCGGATGCGCACGTTCGTAGATCGGCGAAAAAATGCTCGGATGATGCGCGAAGGGTACTCACCCACCGATCGCTTGGCGGAACTCTATACCCAATACCTGTACGGCCCTGTCTACGGATCGGAACGCTTGCTGCTAAAGGAGCTGCCGATCGATCCGATCTCGTTTCCTAACCAAGAGTCTTACGCGACGCCGACACTGATTATCAACTCTACTGCATTGAATACCGGACACTTATGGCAATTTACCGGCGATTTTATCGGCGAAGAGGAAACCACCCAATACGAACGGCACCATTCGACAATGCCGCTGTTGCCAAAACTCTATTTCGACGGCGACACACTAAACACCCGTCAGCGCATCAAGTTAAATACCTTGACTCTGGGTCAGGCGGTTGCCGCTTCCTGTTGCGTGCCGGGACTCTTTGAACCCTTAAGTTTGGATAATCTATATGAAACCGAGGACGGCAATGGCATCGTAGTCCGGTTGGTAGACGGCGGCGTGTTCGACAATCAAGGGCTGGTCTCCCTGTTTAAAGCCAAGTGCACCCATATTATCTGCAGCGATGCTTCGGATCTCCTGAAAACCGACCCGGCCCCGTCTCCACATCTGGTCAATGTCGCGGTACGTGCGAACGAGATACTGATGTATCGCATTCGCGGCACGATTTTGGATGAACTGTTTGCCCGTCCACCGTCAACCTATGCGTTCTTCCATTTGGGCGACCCTGTCGGGCAGCGCATATTTCCGGTCGATGCACCGGCAGTCGTTCAAGCGCTCTCGCATATTCGTACCGATTTGGATTCATTCACCGATCGAGAAGCCTATACGTTGATGTATTACGGCTATCGGCTGTGCGATGAAAAGCTTGCCGATTCGACGAGCGAGACTAATCAATGGCGATTCCAGGCTATCGAAGAATGGCTTACGGACGAAGAGAAACGCCGAGAGTTACTGATGCATCTGACGGTTGGGGCTAGACCGTTTTTCAAAGTGTTCTTTTTGCACAGGTATAGGCCCTATATCGTAGTGCTGAGCGCCCTGTTGCCGCCGGTTCTGATTCTGGTCGGAGCCGGGCTGTACGGGTTATCTTACTTGCCGGCCTGGGCGAATGCAGCGCTGGGTTTGCTGGTGTTGAGCGGGCTAGCCTACAGTCAAAACGCACGCATCAATATCTGGTTGGATCGGATTGATCTGATACACCGAAATCGACGCCGCTTAGCTTTGGCCATGACTCCTTTAGGCATACCGACAGTGGTCGGTTTGATAGGCGCTGTGGTGACTCGTCTTCACTTGCATATTTTTGATCGGTTATTCCTGCGCTACGGTCGTCTGGAGAACCACACAACCCAATGAAATTCCTTTGCCGCTGAGATTGCGCGGAATGAGTGTTTAAAGACAGCCAGTAGCAAAAATTGGCCTTTAGCCGAAAAAATAACGCACAGTCGCCTTTTAGCTAAAATATTACAATTGTTTCCCTTCTCAATTATGCGCTTCCGAGAGGTTGGCTCAAGCCATGCGACCGATCCATTTCAATTTTCGGACCCTGTGCCGTCATGCCGCTGAACGCGGCGAGCAGATGCAAAACGGCTATTGGAAGCCCTTGGCGCACGGCACCAAGATAAGGCATTGCCGGAATTCGGCATTGAGCGCGCCGCCCAGCTGGCCGGATGCACGGCTAACCATATTCGCAATCTGGAATCGCGCGGTGATTTACCTCAACCGCGTACCGTGGAAGCGGGTTCCATCCAACGCCGTATCTATAATTACAACGATGTCAATCATATCCGGGCGGTCATCGGCAAGCAGCAATGTCGGCCGGTGGGTGCCGGAACGGTGCGGGTTGTGTTTTCCAATTTGAAGGGCGGTGTCGCCAAAACCACCATGTCGTTGCATTTCGCCCAATACGCGGCACGGGAAGGATTTCGCACTCTGCTAGTGGATGCCGACCCACAGGCCACTACCACCGGTGCTTTCGGTTTTATTCCGGATTTGGATCTGGGCGACGGTGATGATTTGTATTTAGCTTTGGTGGACTCACCGGAATTAATCGAAAAGGCCATCAGGTCGACCCATTGGGATACGCTGGACCTGATTCCGGCCCGCTTAGTATTGCAGTATGTGGATTGGCGTTTATCGCAGCCGCAAGAACTCGATAACTCGACCCTGGGACCGCCCCCGGTGCGTTTACATCGGGCACTCAATGTCATCGCCGACCGTTACGACCTCATTGTAGTCGATACTCCGCCATCGCTGGGCATGT
>JAAUQA010000413.1 GCA_012032855.1 Candidatus Competibacteraceae bacterium | reverse complement strand
TGCTTGCATGCGTTCGGGTGGAACGTTCCTTCCCCTGAGAACATTTTCAAGGAACGAAATCACATCATTCATGCCTTCGGGACCAACTATTGGCTACGATTCGCGTTGCATTATTACGCCGATAGAAACGGTTTTCTCAAACCGCACAAAACGCTTCCAGCGTTGATTTGGACTGGGATCGTCCTCATGCTTCTGCATTTAATTGAAGTAGGCTTGTGGGCCTTGACCTATTTATTGCTGCCGGAAAATCAGCTGGATACCCTTGAGAAAGCAATGTACTTCTCTTTGATCACTTTCGCGACCCTGGGTTACGGAGACATCACACTGACCGAAACCAAGTGGCGTTTATTGAGCGGGATAGAAGCGCTGGACGGTATTCTGCTGGTGGGCTGGTCAACTGCTTTGTTGTTCATGATTGTCCAGCGCAGTTGGAAAGGTATCGAACTCCATCATCGCGGCTGATCCAACGACAAAACAGGTCAACTGGTTTATAACCCGCAGCTTCACCCGATCTGCACTTTGCAGGCGCCTGGGTAATCCTTGGAAAGCGGATAACCGGCAAAACGGCGCTTCCAGGGCAATGCTGCCAACAGCACTAACGGACCGATCCGGCCGAAAAACATCGTGACCATAATCAGATACTTTGAGGTATCGCTAAATAATGCCGAAAAGCTGGACGAACCCTGTGAGAAACCCATCGACAGGCCGACAGTGCCGAATGCCGAAACAACTTCAAACATTACTTTGGTAAAGCTGAACGTAGAATCACCAGTGATTACGAAATGGCGTTCCAAATAATTGATAGTCGCCGTCACCAAGGCCACGAATACGGTCCCAAAAAAGAACAGCCGTATAGCATGGGATACCGCAAAGCGACTCACTGGTTGGCCAAATATACGGACCGGCTCGCCTGGCTTTTTGAACCAATCAACGACGTAAGCAAACAGCACTACAATCGTCGGTATTTTTATGCCACCGGCCGTTCCCGCTGGATTACCGCCGATGAACATAAGCACCATAAATAAAAACAGCGTGGGGACATGCATTGAGCCGACGTCAACGGTATTGAAGCCTGCGGTTCGGGTGGAAACGCTTTGAAACCAGGCAGGCAAGATTCGGATTAGCAGATGCGGGTGTTCCTGGAACGCGTTATCGAACTCCACCCAGAAGGTCAATGCCGCACCTACGATCAGCAAAACCAGCGTGCCATATACGGCAATTTTCACCTGAACGATTGAAGCTACACCTGCGATGCCGTGATCACCAACGCCATTATCCTTCGTCCGACGTGACAGAAACCGGCGCCCGTACACAAAAAATGCAATTAATACCGGGTATCCGAGCCCCCCGAGAATGATGAGCAGGGTAATGGTTAGATTGATCACCGGGTCGTAGGCAAAGCTTTCCAAATTATTGGCCATCAAACTAAATCCGGCATTGTTGAACGCTGAGAGGCTATGAAACAGCGCCCACCACCACGGGTTCAGATCACCGATGGGCGGATTTACCGCAAACCAATCCAGGTAACCCCCCATGACAAGGATACCCATTCCCTCCAGCACAGCCGAATAACTGACGATGTACTTCAATATCGTTAGTGCATCGCGATGGCTGCTATCGACGGTTGATGCCAAGATAGTTCGAAACGACGCGTTTTGTTCAATCCCCTGGAATACCGACACGACCAGAATGGCAGTCAGCACAAAAATCCCCAATCCTCCGCTTTGAATCAACAACAGAACGATCAATTGCCCCGCCAATGTGAATTGGGAGAAATCAATGGTCATCAATCCGGTGACGCAGAGGGCTGAGGTTGAGGTAAACCAGGCATCGACGAATCGCAGACCCTCAACCTCTTTAAAAGCGACTGCAGTGTGTACTTCGCGGCGTTCTACTCCGCTTTCAACCTCAAGGATAACGACATCATGATGGGTCGGGTAGGCGTCTGTTGTCATGTGTCCGTGTTCTGTCCACATCAATGCGAACGCTCCTAGCAAGGACACTGATAAGAAAGACAACAGCGCTAACTCTGCTGAGTTGAGCGCAAATAAACGATTGAGGGCGATGTCCGCGATGTGTTTCATGAATCCCGCCGAATGTAAGCCAAATTGAGAAACAATTGAAACCTAGTGACTTCGGACGCGAAATCAAGCAGAAAAATAATGCTTGAATACTTGTGACCATCGTTACTCGCGATACTTAAACGTGCAATCTGTCGCATTCCTAAGGCCACTATGGGAGGAGGGTACCTATGCTTTGCAACAAAATACCAGCGTTACTAATGTCTATGTATCTGATCACCCATTTACATCCACCTCACGGAGGCTTTGAAACATCAGGGAAACACTAACCGATCTACCGATCGTTTCGCAGGACCACTAGCATCCGTTACAAGCCGTAGAGCTGATAGCGGAGTATATGTTTACTCTGAGGTGGGTCATTTCGCAGGTTCTCATGAATTGTTGAACGGAGCTCATGCTCGCAGCTTACGAAAACCCGATGTTAGCAAACGGTCTTTTCCAGACCCGCAACGGAACATCAGCGACAATCGATAATTGATATGCCACGTGCATAATTCATTATTAGCCGATGTTTCAATCGCTCCCGTCCTCCATTACCCCCAACCGTTCCAGAATACCGGTGCATTCATCCAAACTGCTGAAGTTGATCTCGATTCGTCCCTTGCCGCTGGTGCGATATTTAAACGCGACCGGCGCGCCCAGCCACTCCTGCAAACGGTTTTCTAAACGAACGATGTCCGGATCGCGGGAAGGGGTTCTGACGGTGGCGGTTCCCTTGCGTTGCAAAGCCTTTTTGCGCTGTTCCAATTCCCTTACCGACCAGCCGTTGGTAATCGCTAATTCAGCGAAACGTTGTTGCTCCCGAAGACCCAAACTCAGCAACACTTTACCGTGACCCGCTTCCAGCCGTCCCGCTTGCAGGTGCTCCTGCACAGCGGGAGCCAACTTAAGCAGTCCCAGACTCTTGCTGACCGCTGATTGCGATTTACCGACTGCTTGCGCGGTCTGTTGTTGCGACAGTTGGAACTCACCGAGTAACCGTTCCAACGCCCGTGCTTCTTCCATAGGATTGAGATCTTGACGTTGTAGGTTTTCGACCAACGCGATCACCGCCGCCGTGCGGTCATCCACATCGTGGACGATAACCGGCACCTGTTCCAAACCCACTTGGCGGGCAGCCCGCCAACGCCGATCGCCAGCAAGGATTTCGTAATGTTCCGGTTCCGCCAGAGGACGCACGGCAATGGGCTCAATCACGCCCAACTCACGGATGCTTTGTGCCAACTCCGCCAACGCGTCATCGTCTTCAGTCGATATTCGTGGCTGATAGGCACTGCGCCGAAGTTGGTCAATACTTAGAGTATGAACAACCACCGAACCTTGGCTGTCTTGCAGTAAACTATCGTCGAATTGATGGCCACCTGTGCCGATAAAATCACTGAGTCGGGGAACTTTACGTTTACTCATGGCATTAGCCCTTCAGCACTGGGTCGTTTTTCTCCATCCGGGTCAGGATTTCCTGCTGCCAAATCTGTCGTACCCCCAGCAGGATCTCAGCGTTGACTCCATCTAGCAGCATCATTGCTCGATTATAGGTATCCCGAGAACCCCTCGGTTGGTCGATTTCGTAAATGCTGATCTGATCGCTGGCAGACTTCTGCAATTCCTTGGTCAGTCCCATGCGGTTGCTCAAAATCAGCTCGCCGTAGGCCCCATTGATGACGGCGATATTGTTCATCGTCTCGGTACTGTTATCGACCTTGGTCAACAGAATATTCAGCCGCTGCACATTGATCTCCTCGGCGTATAACTCGCAGATTTGCTCCAGAATCTTGAAATACTGCACGCTGGAGGAAATATCGTACATATGCGGCACGATGGGCA
>JAAUQA010000412.1 GCA_012032855.1 Candidatus Competibacteraceae bacterium | reverse complement strand
TCTATGAGATCGGCGCAGGTACCTCCGAAGTCCGACGCATGTTGATCGGCCGAGAGTTATTCAACGAAACCCGCTGACAGGTGGCTGCTATGAATTCAGATCCGATTGTTATCGCTAGCGCAGTCCGAACCCCAATGGGCAATTTTCAAGGGAAGTTTTCCGGCGTGCCCGCCACCGAACTAGGTTCCGATGCCGTTCGTGCCGCGGTTGAACGAGCCGGTATCAAACCGGACGATGTGCAAGAAGTATTTATGGGTTGCGTGTTACCTGCCGGACTACGCCAAGCACCAGCCCGACAGGCAAGTTTGGGTGCCGGTATTCCGATCGGCACCCCGTGTACCACCATCAACAAAGTGTGCGGCTCGGCTATGAAAGCCATGATCCTGGCCCACGACTCCATTCTGCTCGGCAACGCCGAGATTATGGTGGCAGGCGGCATGGAAAGCATGACCAATGCGCCGTATATGCTGCTCAAAGGGCGCGATGGGTACCGTTTAGGTCATGGTCAAGTGCTGGATCACATGTTTTTCGACGGCCTGGAAGACGCCTATGAGAAGGGCAAGCTGATGGGAGAATTCGCCGAAGACTGTGTCGAGCAGTACGGCTTCACCCGCGAAGCTCAGGACGAATACGCTGTAGCTTCCCTGATCCGCGCACAACAGGCGACCCAGGATGGCACGTTCAAGGCGGAAATCATGCCGGTAACGCTCAAGACCCGTAAGGGCGAGGTGGTCGTTGAACACGACGAAGCACCGTTTAAGAAATCCATCGACAAGATGGCGGCGCTTAAACCCGCTTTTCGTAAAACGGCACGGTTACAGCGGGCAACTCAAGCGCGATTTCCGATGGTGGGTCCGCAACCGTGCTGATGCGCTTGTCCGAAGCCGAACGGCGCGGCTTGCAACCGCTGGCAGTCATTCGCGGCCATGCCGGTTTTGCCCATCAACCCGCCTTATTCACCACCGCGCCAGTTTACGCTATCCACAAGCTATTGGAAAAAGTGAATTGGAGCGCCCAAGACGTTGATCTCTACGAAATCAACGAGGCCTTTGCCTGTGTGGCGATGGTAGCTTTACGTGATTTGGATTTGCCGCATGATAAGGTCAACATCCACGGCGGTGCGGTGGCCTTGGGCCATCCGATCGGAGCCACCGGTGCCCGTATCGTGGTGACCTTGTTACATGCCTTGCAGAAATACGACCTCAAGCGCGGCATCGCTTGTCTGTGTATCGGCGGTGGCGAAGCGACGGCGTTGGCGGTGGAGCGGCTGTAAAATCATGATACTGAGCAAAGAACAGGAAATGATCCGCGATGCTGTCGGCGAATTCGCCCGTCATCGATTAGCACCGTTCGCCGCAGAATGGGATAGGCACAAGACGTTTCCAAGGGAAGCCCTGCAGGAAATGGCTGAGATGGGTTTATTCGGCATGATTGTCCCCGAAGAGTGGGGCGGTTCCGGTTCCGATTATGTCTCCTTCGCAGTGGCCTTGGAGGAAATTGCAGCGGGTGACGGGGCCTGTTCCACCATCATCAGCGTGACCAATTCAGTGGTATGTGGTCCGGTTTTGAAATTCGGCACGGCTGAACAGAAAGAACGGTTTCTGAAACCGTTGGCGCGCGGCGAACATCTCGGGGCGTTTTGCCTGACCGAACCGCAAGCCGGTTCCGATGCCGCCGCTCTCCGCGCCCGTGCCCGTCGTGAGGGCGACGAGTACGTGCTCAGCGGCGAAAAGCAATTCATCACTTCGGGTAAACACGCCGACATAGCGATTATCTTCGCTGTGACCGATCCACAGGCCGGGAAGAAAGGCATCAGCGCCTTTATCGTACCCACTAAAAATCCCGGCTACGTGGTAGCGCGAGTGGAAGACAAAATGGGCCAACATGCGTCCGATACCGCTCAGATTCTATTGGATGATTTGCGGCTGCCCGCTGCGTATCGGCTGGGGGAGGAAGGCCAGGGTTATCGGATAGCGCTGGCTAATTTAGAAAGTGGCCGGATCGGCATCGCCGCGCAATGCGTCGGCATGGCACGAGCAGCTTTCGAAGCGACGACCGCCTATGCCAAAGACCGGCAAAGTTTCGGTAAACCGCTGATTGATCATCAGGCAGTGAACTTCCGACTGGCGGATATGGCCACCCAAATCGAAGCAGCCCGGCAATTGATTCTGCACGCGGCAAGCCTAAAGGATGCAGGTCGGCCTTGTTTGAAAGAAGCGGCGATGGCCAAGTTATTCGCCTCGGAAATGGCCGAGCGAGTCTGTTCCGACGCCATCCAGATTCATGGAGGTTACGGGTATTTGAAGGATTACCCGGTCGAACGGATTTATCGCGATGTGCGGGTGTGCCAGATTTACGAAGGCACGTCCGATGTGCAGCGGATGATTATCGGGCGGGCAGTGGCGAATTAAGTCACCGGTCAAGCGTTAAACAACATGCTTCACCAACTCTCTAAAGCTGCTTAGCCGCAAAGGAATCACACTGGTTCAATTGGCCGCTTTCAATGCCGCGTTTGAACCAGCGCACTCGCTGGGCAGAACTACCGTGGGTAAACGAGTCCGGCGTTACATAACCCCGCGCCTGCCGTTGCAGCCGATCATCACCGATGCTGCTGGCTGCATTCAAGCCTCTTCAATGTCGCCGCGCTCCAGAATCTGCCGGGCTTTATCGGCATGATGCGCCCACACGCCGGCAAAACAATCGGCTTGCAACTCCTGCCGAACCGACAATTGGTTTCCTTCCGCTTCGCTGACCCGGCTGCGGGCGGCTTGTACCTGTTGCGAGATACCCAACAGGTTTTGTACATGATGGCCGACTTCATGGGCAATCACATACGCTTGTGCGAAATCTCCCGGTGCTTGAAAGCGGTTTTCTAAATCGCGAAAGAAACTCAGGTCGATATAGACTTTTTGATCCGCTCCGCAATAAAACGGGCCGACGGCTGATTGGGCAAACCCGCACGCTGACTTCACCGCATCCGAAAACAGCACCAACGTGGGTTCCTGATAGGTTCGGCCCAACTGCTGAAACAGCGCATGCCAAGTGTCTTCCGTATCGCCCAACACCACTGAGACGAACTCGACTTGCTGCTGTTGTTCCGGCGAAGCATTGATTGGCCGCTGCGTTTGCGGCGAAACGCTGCTGTCGGATTGCCCTGCCATATTAAGAATAATGTTCGGATCGACGCCGAAGTACATGGCAATCAGCGCAATGACGATTACACCGATGCCACCGCCGGCTTTGCGTCCCGAAATGCGCATGCCCCGCCGGTCTTCGACATTACTGCTTCTTCGCCCACCTGCCCACCGCATGATACGCCCTCCATTACATGAGATTGTTCAGCATTTGTAGCAGACTCACGGTCGTTTTGATAGGGCGCCGCATGGCTTGCGGCTGACCGTTTGGCTAACGCTTTTCCAGTTCCCGCCGCAAGCGGGCGATGACAAAACACCCGCGTCGGTTCGTCTTCCAGCAGCACTCGCAGGTGTCCCCGCCACGCGCTTAATGGCGCATACCAGGCTAGCCACTGCAGCGCCTCAATCCGTTGGCGGGGTTGGGCGATGGCATGGGCAACGGCGAAAGCCAGCGGCCACTCACCCAGACAGGCTAACGCCCAACTGAGATTAAGCCGCCAGTCGCCGCGCATATCGTCTTGTTGCAAACGCTCGGTGTGATGTAGCAGTTCCCGAAGTCGGGGCAGCAAACGATAAGCTCGCTCGGTTCCAAGGGCTTCGGCCAGGGTGGGAGCCAGCCCGATCTGTTCCCAGGGTTGGTTCGCCAGACCCGACCATTCCGTCAGCGCCTCGTCCAGATAGAGCGCCTCCGCAGTTTCGTCCCGCGCCGCTAGATAGCGAGCCTGTTGGGCCAGTGCGCGGATGCGTTCGGCGCTCCGCCCACCGCTAAGCCGG
>JAAUQA010000050.1 GCA_012032855.1 Candidatus Competibacteraceae bacterium | reverse complement strand
ACGGAAACGCCGCACCGGTTTTGTAACACCAGCGGCGGATACATCGTCCAGCCGGCAGCCGGGCCACCGCCCTCGGCAAACAGCGAAATAATCAGCAAGGAAGCCGCAAACGGCAGAATCCAGAAAACTCCAGTTGTTCATGCGCGGCAGTGCCATGTCCGGCGCACCGACCATCATCGGGATCTGCCAATTTGCCAACCCTACAAAGGCCGGCATGACTGCGCCAAACACCATGACCAGCGCATGTACGGTGGTCATCTGATTGAAGAAATGCGGATCGACGATTTGTAATCCGGGCTGAAACAACTCAGCGCGAATAATCAGCGCCATAGCGCCGCCAACAAAAAACATCAGCAACGAAAACAGCAAATACATGGTGCCGATGTCTTTGTGGTTGGTGGTGAACAACCAGCGGGACAGACCCGGCGCGGGCCCGTGATGATGCTCTTCGTGGACGTGAGTGGCTGTACTCATAAGCGTGATGATCTCCCCGAGTTAGCGTGCTGACTTAATGGTCGAGGGCTGGACGACATCGCCCGTATCGTTGCCCCAACTGTTGCGTTGGTAAGTGATGACGGCCGCAATTTCCGCATCGCTTAATTGTTCCGCGTAGGCTTGCATCGCACTACCCGGTATGCCTTTTAATACGATTTGGGTATGCTGCTCCACCGGTCCCATGACAATCGTGTTATCAGGGCCAAGAAACCCCATCTCACGGAGTGGTTGCAGCATGGGTTCGGGGGCGTTGAATGTCTGCCCGACAACCAGTGGCGGAAAAGCGCCGGGCACGCCGGTACCCGCGGCCTGATGACAGGCGGCGCAAACGCCGTCATGCACTTCTTTCCCCTTCGCCATGAGTTCTTCCTGAGTCCATTCCCGGTCAACGGATTCTGCGGCGGCTACTTGAGTAGCTTCGGCTTTCATGCCCGCTAACCATTGTTGGTATTCCTCTTCCGATTTGGCTTCTATAACGACCGGCATAAAACCGTGGTCTTTACCGCACAACTCGGCGCATTGCCCGCGGTAAGTGCCCGGTTTCTTTATCACCGTCCAACTGTCGTTGATGAAACCAGGGATAGCGTCTCTTTTCCAGCCCAGGTCAGGTACCCACCACGCATGAAGCACATCCGCAGCAGTGGTCAAAATACGGATCTTTTTATTGACGGGCAGAACCAAAGGATTATCGACTTCCAGCAGGTAATGCTCGCCCTTGGTCTCGGCGTTGGCAATTTGTTCTCTGGGGGTAGACAGGCTGCTGAAGAACTGTACGCCTTCATCCAGATATTCGTAGCCCCATTTCCACTGATAACCCGTCACCTTGATAGTGATATCCGGCTCGCTGGTGTCCTCCATAGCAATCAGGACTTGGGTTGCAGGAATCGCCATACCGATCAGGATCAACATAGGCACGACGGTCCAGATGATTTCAACGGTAGTGCTCTCGTGAAATTGGGCGGCTACGGCGCCTTTGGATTTGCGGTGGTGGTACATGGAGTAGAACATGACCCCGAAGACCACCAGACCGATCAGCACGCAGATCCAAAAGATCAGCATGTGCAAATCGTATACGCTACGGCTGGTATCGGTGACACCTACCGGCATATTCAGTTCATAGGCGGCGGATGCACAGGCACTCCACAAGAGCAGAGCGCCGATCGTTATGACGCTGCGCAGACGTACAAAAAAATTCACTAGCATGCAGCCCTCTCTGAAATTGGATGAATATTGATTTTTGTTAAAACGACTTGCCCACAATTCTCGCAGCGCTGGGTGGGACGCGAGGGTCATAGCGTAAACTGTGGGTTAATGCTGTGGCCAGTTGGCGACGCTCTTCCTCGTGTAGGAAACGCCCGACTTCGACAGCCCGACCATGAGAGCGGATCAATAGCTTACTCGGATACCAATCTCTAGGACAACGTTCCAAAACGACACGCGCCCAAACTCGGCCCACAGTACAATGTTGTCGTGGATAACCCCGGCCCCTTTCGATACGGATATCCTCTGCACCGATCATAATGACTTCCCGTTCATAACAACGACAGGCAACAACATATAAGCCGATCCCCAATGCCAACATCTCCAAACCGGCAAATGGCAAAATCAACCAAAACCCGAGCATGGTCAGACTGACGGCAATCACACTGGACACGAGAAGCAGGCTCATAAAAAACCACAACGAACCCCGCCATGACAACGACCGGTTGGGGCTTAGCACGAAACGGCAATGGCCATCGTTTAAGTCGCGCTCAATATTAACCATCATTGCATATCTCGGGCAAATGGTCTACGACGGTTAATTAGGGTATTCTTATATAACTGATTGAAATTTGTCAATAACCACCAAGAATATGTGATTTCACAGCGCCGGCTGATTGAACAAACGATCAATCGTTAAATAACCGGCGAGCGTTTCGGGTTGGCGTTCAGTTAGAAAAGGAATCACTCCCAGACAGGGTGCTGTAATGGCGTCACTTAGCGTATCAAGGTTTTCCTGAAAACGCGCGCTGTCAGGGTCGATGCGGTTAGCAACCCAACCGGCGAGCGGCAAACCCGAAGCAAAAATCGCCTCGGTGCTCAGCAGCGCATGATTGATACATCCCAAACGTATACCGACGACCAGAACAACCGGCAAATCCAGCACTTTTGCTAGCGTTGCCATATCACCATTTTGTCCCAATGGCACTCGCCAGCCACCGGCCCCTTCTACGATCACATAGTCTGCCTGCCGGCCGAGTCGCTCAGCTCCTGCCCGGATATGGGCAAAATCAATCGTGACGCCTGCGTCCTGAGCGGCGATATGGGGCGCAATCGGCGGTTCGAAACTGTATAGATTGATACTCTCGTAAGGCAAGGCCAGCGAAGAAACCGCTTGTAATGCCAGCGCATCGGCATTGCGTAAACCCACCGGGGTTGATTCGCAACCACTGGCGATGGGCTTCATCCCCAAAATAGTATAGTGCCGCCGCTTCAATGCGGCGATTAGACCACAGGATACTTCTGTCTTTCCCACCTCGGTATCGGTGCCGGTGATAAAAAAACCCCGTAACTCACTCACTGCTGGGTTAACCTCGGCGTAATTGGGAAAGAGGAAACACACTGACTCCGTCGGTACGGCGATGCGACATAGCTTGCGGCGGAGCCCATGCGTGACCGTAGACGACCTCATAGGTGGCCGGCAGTAACCCGTCCGGCTGACGAAATTGTTCATAAGCAGCACGCATGGCGCGCAATCGACCCTTGCCGGTCAAGCCTTGGGAACGGCCTGCGGAAATATTGTGCGCACCGAGCGTTTTGAGATCGCGCATCAATGTGCTGACGTCTCGGTAAGTCAAGTTGATGTGTTCGACGTCAACTACCGGCTCGAGCAATTCGGCACGCATCAGCGCATCACCGACATCATGCATATCGATAAAGGCATTGACATGGTTGTGAGCGTCCGCTGCCGCCCAACTGCGCCGTAATTCGATGAGAGTATCGGGCCCAAGTGTACTGAACATGAGCAAACCACCGGGCTTGAGCACCCGACGACACTCCCGCAACACATCATCCAGCGCACACCATTGCAGGGTTAGATTGGAAAAAACCAGGTCACAGCTCGCATCATCCAGTGGTAACGCCTCCGCATCAGCACACACACAATGGAGTTTGCGCAACCAAGGGGTCCGTTTACGGGCGATGGCCAACATGGCCGCTGCGATGTCCAAGCCCATCACCTCGGCTTTGCGGTATTTTTTCAACAACGCCAGGGTGGCAACACCGGTGCCGCAACCGATATCGACAATCATGGTCGGCTCCAGGCGAACCCAATTCAGCCGCTCGACCAAGCGATTACTGACTTCGCGTTGTAGTACAGCGACTTCGTCATAGCCGGGAGCAGCCCGCTCGAAGGACTGACGAATCAATGTCTTGTCCAGTTGGAACTGCGGATCGTCAATCATTCAAAAACCATCTCAACTGCTCAATAAATTCCTGGGGGTGGGAAAAAAAAGGGGCATGGGCGGCGCGCTCGAAGGTGTGCGAACGGGCGTTCGGCAACAATGCGCAAGTTGCTGTACCCGCATTAGGCGGAACCAAATTATCGCGGCGACCCAACAACACTAGCACCGGGCAATCAATGTGGTGCAATTCGGCGCGCAGATCGGTTTCCTGCAAAACCAACAAACCGTCGTGAAGCACGCTGCAATCGGGTTCACCATGTTGGAACACCAGATCCCTTAACACACGCAACTGCTCGGTCACATGGTCGCTACCGTGCACCTCCAGGGCCAGGAAGCGTTTCATGGCAGCGCGATAATCACGGTTCAGACTATCCGCGAATTGATGCAAAACCGCAAGGTCCATAGCATGAAACCAGCCTGGACGCCGCACAAAACAAGGCGAGCTGCCAACCAGTATCAGCTTGCTCATGCGTTCCGGGCAATCGATGGCAAGGCGCTGAGCAATCAAACCTCCCAACGACCAACCCAGCCAGATGGCCGGTGTCTTAGGGACTACTGCAGCAACCGCCCGAGTCAACGCTTGCAATGTAGGACCCACTGCGACATCGCGGCTGTAGCCGTGACCCGGTAAATCCAAAATCGTGACCCGGTAATCATCGCACAGCGCTTCAACCGTATCTTCCCAGATACCGGAGTGCATACCCCAACCATGCAATAAAATGAGATCCTCGCCTTGGCCAACGGTTTGGGCATAGAGTCGGGGGGGTTCAGGCGAGGACGAATAGGCGTGTCGCACCCCTCACGCCTCACGCCCAACCGCGTCGTTGCGGTCAAGATGATAAACGGCGCGCACCCCGCCGATCAGTTTGGGGCGGGTTTTTGCGGCCGTCACATGGGCTTCACCAACAGTCCGCACACTAGGCCGAATGGGTACTGCCACCCGCCGCAGATGCATGCCGATCAGGGTATCGCCGATATCGATACCGGCATCCGCGACAATAGTTTCCACTACCATGGGCTCACACCATTGCTTGTAAACGAAAGCAGCCATCGCACCGCCCGCCTGGGAAGTCGGTACCACGGTCACTTCTTCCAAGGCAAAACGCCGTTGAGTAGCGCGTTTGACCACTAATGCACGATTGAGGTGTTCACAGCACTGGAAGGCCACGTCGAATCCATACCGCTGTTGCGCAGCATCAATGCCCTGATACACTGCCGCAGCAATGGCTTCGCTGCCGCCCTTACCGATGGATTTGCCCATAATTTCACTGGTACTACAACCGATAACCAGCAGTTGGTTATCGGTTAGGCCGGACAGTTCCGCCACTTCCGCAACAACCGTTTGCACTTGCTGGGTGATTAGAGGGATTGAGCTCATAACATCAAGCATCTGTAGCTGTGTATAACACGAGAGATTTTGCCCTTAATGATGCCATATTCACAAATTATATGCCGAAACCTACTGATTAACGCAGTCGGTTTCATGGTGTTATTGACATCGTTTCCGGTGATTGTTCAATCCACACCGCCTGTGAGCTCACCAATTGCTTTCTCTGTACGCCTGCAACCCGGTGACTGCCATGACAGTGTAAAACTGCTGGGGTCGCTACGCCTGTCGGCTGTTAAGGTAGACGGTCAGTCGCTGGGCGGTTTATCCGGCTTGGCATGGGATAACGATGCAGGGCTATTGTATGCGCTCGCAGATGATGCGCGAGTGTTTCATCTGCGCCCTGTGTTCAGTGACGACCACTTAATCTCAGTGCAAGCTGTAGCAGCCTATCGACTGCGGGACCGAAAAAATAGTCCACTCGTCTCACCCTGGGACGACGCCGAAGGCTTGGCCATCGCCAATGGCGACAACGGCGTAGCCGACGACACCCGTTTGGCGGTGTCCTTTGAACGTAAGCCACGGGTCATTTGGTACTCCGCAACTGGACAACACCTCACAGAACAGCCGCTGCCATCGGCCTTGAGCAATATCACCCGCTACGCCGAACCCAACAAGGCCTTGGAGGCGCTGGCCTTGCATCCCCAGTGGGGACTACTGACCGCGCCGGAATGGGCAATGCGCGGCAGCGCTGCTCGGCAGATCCCCATCGTCGCTTTGGGGAGTCAGCCACGACTCTGGTCTTATCCGTTGGCTGAAGCCCCTAATAGCGCTCTGGTCGGCATGGACGTATTCCCTGATGGTGATTTACTGACCTTGGAGCGCGCTTTCGTTTCCCCGTTAGCACCGCTGATCATCACCTTGCGACGCACTCAGTTGCAACCGATTGACTCGCTGACAGTAACGGATGTTGCTGTTTTCGATAACAGCAAAGGCTGGATATTGGACAATTTCGAGGGCTTAGCTCATCATCGGGAGCAACGATTTTTCATTGTCAGCGATGATAACCGCCGCGCTTCGCAGCAAACTTTGCTGGTCTATTTCGCCGTGTTGGGATCACCACGGATGACCCGCCCATCCCCTTGATCGCCGGTTCGGGATGCGACAGTTCCTGGAACGGGACTGAATGGCCCATCCCGCGTCACAAGTCGTGCTGCAGAGCGGCAAAATTGGGTTGACAAGGTTACCTTCAGACTTCAGTATTCTCGTATAACTTTGCAACTTATTCCGCGTTAGCTGTGGTTTTCGTCAACGAATGCGGTACTCAGCCGTGTTTAAAAGCCTTATCGAGAATCGCGACAGGCTTTTCCCCAACCCACCAGCCTGCCAATGATTAGATACCGGAGATAGCTATGGAAGATGTAGTCATCGTCGCCGCCGCCAGAACCGCTATCGGCAATTTCATGGGGACCTTGTCCCATATCCCTGCAAGCACTTTAGGCGCTAACGTTATTGAGGCGGTATTGCAGCGCACGGGGGTACAACCCGACCAAGTCAGCGAAGTCATTCTCGGTCAAGTGCTGACCGCCGGGGTAGGCCAAAACCCTGCCCGCATTGCCGCGCTGCAAGCAGGCCTAGGCAACGCAGTACCGGCCATGACCATTAACAAAGTGTGCGGGAGTGGCTTGAAAGCGGTGCATTTGGCCACTCAGGCCATCCGTGACGGTGATAGCGAAATCGTCGTTGCCGGCGGTCAAGAGAGCATGAGCCTAGCCCCGCACGTAGTGATGAACTCTCGGCGCGGCACGGTCATGGGCGAATGGAAATTAGTCGACTCCATGCTCAATGAGGGTCTGCTCTGCGCCATCAACCATTATCATATGGGCATCACTGCGGAAAACATTGTCGAGCGCTGGAACATTTCGCGGGAAGATCAGGATGCTTTTTCCGCCGAGTCTCAGAACAAAGCAATGGCGGCTATTGAAGGGGGTAAATTCAAGGAAGAAATCGTGCCTATCGAAATTCCTCAACGGCGCGGCAGCCCCAAAATATTCGATACCGACGAATTTCCCCGCCCCGGCTCTACCGCAGAAACTTTAGGCCATTTAAGACCTGCTTTTAAACATGACGGCACCGTCACGGCCGGCAATGCCTCAGGCATCAACGACGGCGCTGCGGTAGTGCTGCTCATGACTGCACGTAAGCCGAGCAGTTAGGACTTCAACCACTGGCCCGGGTAGTCGCTTATGCTAAAGCCGGCGTCGATCCCAAAGTGATGGGGACAGGTCCTATTCCCGCCAGCCGCTTATGTTTGCAGCGGGCCGGCTGGAGCGTGGACGACTTGGATGTTATCGAAGCCAATGAAGCATTCGCAGCTCAAGCCATTTGTGTCAATCGAGAAATGGGGTGGGATACCAGCAAAGTCAATATCAACGGCGGTGCAATCGCCCTGGGGCATCCGATCGGGGCATCCGGATGCCGAATTCTGGTTTCCCTACTGCACGAAATGGCGCGTAGTGACGCCAAAAAAGGCTTAGCCACCTTATGCATCGGCGGTGGGCAAGGAGTTGCGCTGGCTGTTGAACGGAATTAAGCGGATCGATCAGAACCGGAGCAATCCATAACCATGCCCAAAGTTGCGATTGTAACCGGTGGTAACGGTGGACTAGGCAAAGCCATCTGCACAGCGCTGGCTCACCAGGGCCGGGTTGTAGTGGCTGCTTATCATTCCGCTGAAGAAGAGCAGGCTTTGTTGTGGCAGGAGTCCTGCAAAGCCGAAGGCTATGACATCAGCGTCTACCCGGTAGATGTGGCCGACTTTGACTCCTGTGCGGCATTGGTTGCGCAAGTCGAGGCGGATATCGGCCCGGTGGAGATTTTGATCAACAACGCTGCCGTAACCCGCGACAGCGTTTTGAAAAAAATGGACAAAACCCAATGGGATGCAGTCATCAACACCAACCTGAACGGCGCGTTCAATATGACCAAGCACGTGTTTGGTAAAATGATCGCCAGAGGTTGGGGACGTATCGTCAATATGTCCTCCATGAATGCGCAGAAAGGACAATACGGCCAATGTAACTACGCGGCGGCCAAGGCCGGCATTCATGGCTTCACACTCTCCATCGCTGCGGAAGGTGCGCGCAACGGTGTGACGGTGAACACGGTATCTCCAGGCCACATCAGCAGTGAATTAACCAAATCGCTCCCGGAGGATGTGATCAACCAAGTGCTGACGCAGATTCCGGTTGGTCGCCTAGGTTCCCCGGAAGACGTCGCCCGCGCCGTAACCTTTTTTACCGCTGACGAAGCCGGCTTTATTACCGGCGCCACTTTAAACATTAATGGCGGTGCTTATTTTCACTGAGCGCGCCGGCCATGCAAATCGGCGTTACAGTGCATATCGAAATGAATAATGACTGAATCAAGGGTTATCAAAAAGTATCCGAACCGGCGGCTGTACGATACCGTTATCAGTAGCTATATCACCCTGGAAGACGTTCGTCGCTTAGTTCTGGATCATATCGCTTTTCGCGTCATTGATGCGCGTTCCAATGCCGATATTACCCGCAGCATATTACTGCAAATCATCAGTGAGCAAGAAGAGCAGGGCAATCCTATTTTTACCACGGAAGTGCTAGCCCATATCATTCGTTTCTACGGGGATACCCTACAAGGAATGATGGGGAATTACTTAGAGAAAAGCCTGCAGGCGTTTATTGAACAACAGCATTTGGTGCGCGATCAGATGCGCAACTTCATGGGGCAAAATCCGCTGTCCATACTATCCGACCTAGCGGAACGCAACCTAGCGATCTGGCAATCCATGAATGAACGTCTTTACCAGCAACACCGTAACGGAACTGCAGTGGAGCCCACCACTGCCGACGAATCAGCTGACCGCGAAAAAGAATAAAAGAATAGCTCACTAAGGCAGGCTGCCTTGCGCTTTTTGCTCTTCCCGAAACTGCCGCAATTGCGCCCGTAACTGGGCCTGCTGATAGGGGGTGGCGCTGACATCCCTGAGACCCAGTTCAGCCTGCTCTATGGCTTGAGTTAACTCCCCATTCAGATAGTGGTATTCCGCCAAAGTCGCATGCGTCGTTGCCGTGTCTCCGACGCGTTGAGCTGCTTGTGCGTAAAGCGCATGCAGGGAGGCGTTACTGCTTTGCCGGCGCAGATGGGGTTGTAGGATCTGTTGTGCTTGACGCGGGTCTCCCTGCGTCGCCAAGGCGCGTCCGTAGTGCATGGCGACCGTGAAATCGTCAGGGTACAGTTCTCTGGTTTTTTCGAACAAACGCCAAGCCAGATCCCGATTACCCTGCGCCAAGGCTAATTCCGCCTCTTCGAGGCGAAACGCCAGATTATCGGGATCGCGGTCGCGTAAGCGGCTGATTTGCTGTTGTGCCTCACCATAACGGCCGGCACGTTTCAATGCCAGGGCATAGCCATAACGTTCCGCGGTTTCTCGCTGATAGTCGCCCTTATTCAGGACGGTTTCGAAACGACGCACCAAGTCGCCGGTCTTCGAATTGGTCAACACGTTGAGGCGCGTTTTAGCCAGATAATACGCTTCTGCATCACGGGGCGAACGACGTGATATAGGCGGTGCTAGACGGTCCTGAGTATCGGCGGCGCGACTGGATGGAAAAGGGTGGGTCAGCAAATATTCCGGCACTTGATTGGCCGAACTGCCGGAGAGCTGCTGCAGACGTCCGAAAAAACCGGCTACGCCATTGGGATCGAATCCCGCTCTTGCTAGCAGTTGTGTGCCAACCCGATCAGCTTCCTGCTCATTGGCCCGGGTAAAATTGATTTGGCGTTGGGTACTTGCAGCCGCAGTCCCGGCGAGGGCGGCCCGACCCACATCGCTATCGGTGGACGCCGCCAGTATCGCAGACGCGATCATTGCCGCTGCTACCGGTAACGCTAAGCGCTGGGTATCAGCGAAGGCACGGGCGATATGTCGTTGCGCCACATGCGCGATTTCATGGGCAACCACCCCGGCTAATTCGTCTTCATTGCGGGTAGCCAGCAACAGGCCGGCGTTGATACCGATAAATCCCCCGGGAGTGGCAAAGGCGTTGATTGCCGGATCGTTAACCCAAAAAAAGGTAAAGGGAGTGCCGTCATAATTCGCATGGGCGGCAATCCGTTGCCCCAGCGAATTGAGGTATTCGCTTAATAGCACATCGTCCAAGAGTAAGCCGCGGTCGCGTAGACGGCGCACCACCGACAACCCAAGCGGCGTTCCTCCTGACTGCTGAGGTACTGCCGGGAAGGATCGCCGAAATCCGGTAGCGCTAAAGTCTGCGCCGAACCGATCGATGGCGACATCAGCAATACGGTAAAAAGGCAGGACGAAAAAAATTTCAACACGGCTTTTATCTAGGAATCGACAGATCAGTCAAACTTGAGACACAATCTAAGTGCTCCAGGTTCCTGGGGCACACGATGGGTAGATTCTGTTAAATTGGGCACATCAGCGCTACAGTGCTTTGCTAGTGGAGATACTAAATGATGCCTATTGCTTGCGAGTTGGATACTTCCGGCCTGAATTGTCCATTGCCCATACTGAAAGCAAAAAAAGCGCTGGCGAACTTGAACAGCGGCCAGATACTGCGCATCATCGCCACAGATCCCGGTTCGGTCAAGGACTTCACCGCGTTCGCTAAGCAAACCGGGAATGACCTATTGGAGTCTAGCGAAGATAACGGTAGCTTTTACTTTCTTATGCGTAAAGCTTGAACTCCCGCAAACCCCGTAAGGTACTCGTGTGACCACGTCAACTACCGCCAAACCCGCAACGACAATCGATGAACTGATACGCTCGCGTCGCACCATCCATGAGTTTCTACCCGAAATACCCTCAAAACACCTAATACAGCAGGCTATTGATCTAGCCCGCTGGGCGCCCAACCACTTATTGACCGAGCCTTGGCATTTTTATCTCCTGGGGAAGGAGACTGCGCAGGCCATAGCCCGGCTTAACGCGGAAATGATCAGTCGGAAAAAGGCGAACGAGCAGGGCAGGCCAAGTGGGTGAGATGGTCAACCATTCCCGGCTGGTTAGTCGTCACCTGCGAAAACGCCTCGGATCCACTACAATCACGCGAAGATTACGCGGCGTGCTGTTGCGCCATCCAAAATCTGTCTCTCTTCCTGTGGAGCCGGGGCGTCGGGGTGAAATGGACTACCGGCCCCGTGACTCGTGACCCCGCTTTTTATGATTTGATTTGGGTCGATCCTGAGCTCGAAACCGTTGTCGGTCTGCTTTGGTACGGCTACCCGGCCGAAATTCCTCAAACACCTCGCAAGCCGGTCAGTGATATTCTGGTTGAGCTGCCCTGATCGGTCTCAAGCGCAACGGTCGTTAAGCATTTAAGGAGTTTCGTCCAGGATAGTGAACGATAACAGAGTGGTTCCCAGCACCAAAGCGACCAGTACATGGAACGGTATACATAACATCACCAGACTACTGAAAATCCATAAGTCACGAACGATGCGCTGTTTTTCCGATACTTGCTGGTATAACGGCGAAAACTGGGATGTTTAATCCGCTCTTGATCCGGCATATTGGTCGGCGGTCTGGGTATTAACATGGCTGTACCCTCTGGCGGTAGAGTAGCGTCG
>JAAUQA010000411.1 GCA_012032855.1 Candidatus Competibacteraceae bacterium | reverse complement strand
ATGCCTGCGGGAGCCTGCTGTATCGGGTCCATGGAGGAATCAACGCGCTTAGCGGTCGGCGCAGTGTCATTGAAGTCAACTCCATCATCGCGACCCAAGGCGGAACCTATGCGCTGATGAAGTCACGCCATGATTATGTGCCACCTTTATCCAACGTGGCCCTGTTCCGGCGCGATTTTAATATGTGCTTGTACTGCGGCGGCACCTTCTCAGTATATGACTTATCCCGCGATCACGTGACCCCGATGGTGCAAGGCGGTGTCGATCAGTGGAGCAATGTGGTTACAGCCTGTAAGCGCTGCAATCATCACAAAGGGGGACGGACGCCGGAACAAGCCGCGATGCAGTTGTTGGCTATCCCGTTTATTCCGAACCATGCCGAATATATCTATCTGCAGGGGCGGCGCATTTTGGCTGATCAGATGGACTTTTTGCGCGCGCATTTCCCGCGCTCCAGTCCGCTGCATGAGCGGTTGGCCCGGATGACCTGAACCGAGTGGTCGGCGAACCCGTTACCCGTTCTGACGTTGCAAGGCGCGTATCCCCTGATCCAACCCTTCCAGGGTTAGGGGATACATTCGATTGCGCATCAGCTCGCGAGTGATCTGTATGGACGGGGTATATTCCCAATGCTGTTCCGGTTGCGGATTCAACCAGATCGCATAGGGATAAGCGTCTAGCAAGCGCCCTATCCACGCGGAGCCGGCTTCTTCGTTGAAATACTCAATACAACCGCCCGGATACGTGATTTCGTAAGGGCTCATGGTGGCGTCGCCCACGAAAATCAATTTGTAGTCGCTGGGGAAGGTGTGAATCACATCCAGGGTCGGATAGCGCTCGGTGTGGCGGCGATAATTGTCCTTCCACACCCCTTCGTAAAGGAAATTGTGGAAGTAAAAATATTCCAGATGTTTGAATTCGGTTTTGGTGGCGGAGAATAATTCTTCACAGACCCTGACGTGATCGTCCATCGACCCACCCACATCCAGGAACAGCAGCACCTTCACGGCATTGTGCCGCTCCGGCACCATTTTTAAATCCAGATACCCAGCGTTGCGGGCGGTGGAATAGATGGTATCGTCCATGTCCAGTTCTTCAGCGGCTCCGCTCCGCGCGAACTTGCGTAGCCGACGTAGGGCGACTTTGATATTACGGGTGCCGAGTTCGACGGTATCATCCAAATTGCGGAAATCGCGTTTGTCCCAGACCTTAACTGCCCGTCGGTTGCGCGAGCGGTCTTGGCCGATCCGAATCCCCTCCGGGTTATACCCATAAGCGCCGAACGGGGAGGTGCCGCCGGTGCCGATCCATTTATTACCGCCCTGATGGCGTTCCTGTTGTTCCTCCAGCCGTTGGCGAAGGGTTTCCATGAGCTTTTCCCATCCGCCCATCGCCTCAATCTGTTTTTTCTCTTCGTCGCTGAGCATCAACTCCATTTGCTTGCGTAACCAGTCCTCGGGGATTTCCCCAATGACCTCGTTGAACAAGTCCTCCATCCCCTTGAAGTGCGCGCCAAAGACCTTGTCGAATCGATCGTAATGCCGTTCGTCCTTGACCAGCGCAGCACGCGACAAATAGTAAAAATCATCCACGCTGTAGCCGGCTACCCGTTGCTCCATCGCATTCAGCAACGTCAGAAACTCGGTAATGGAAACCGGCAGCTTGGCGTCCTTCAACTTGTAAAAAAAATCAATCAGCATGACTCACCTTTTCGCGCGCTGGAGGTCGTATTAATCTCACTCAAACTCGCTTACGTCGGCTCATGAACAGCAACCGCTCGAACAAATGCACGTCCTGCTCGTTTTTAAGCAAAGCGCCGTGCAGCGGGGGAATAATCTTGCGTTGATCGGTGCTGCGTAATGCATCGGGTGGAATATCTTCGGCCACCAGCAGTTTAATCCAGTCCAACAGCTCCGAAGTCGACGGCCGCTTTTTAAGCCCCGGCACTTCGCGAATCTCGAAAAAAGATTCCAGCGCTTCGTTAAGCAACTGCTTTTTCAAGTCCGGGAAATGAACCTTGACGATTTCTTCCATGGTGTCTTTTTCCGGAAAGCGAATGTAATGGAAAAAACACCGGCGCAGAAACGCATCCGGCAATTCTTTCTCGTTATTGCTGGTAATGATGATGATCGGCCGTTGCTGGGCTTTGATTAGTTTCTGAGTCTCGTAAACGTAGAATTCCATGCGATCCAGTTCCTGTAACAGATCGTTAGGGAACTCGATATCGGCCTTGTCGATCTCGTCAATCAGCAACACCGGCTGTTGGTCGGCTTCGAAGGCTTCCCACAGTTTGCCCTTGATGATGTAGTTGCTAATGTCGTGCACACGATCATCGCCGAGTTGGGAATCGCGCAACCGGGACACGGCATCATATTCGTAAAGCCCTTGCCGAGCCTTGGTGGTGGATTTGACATGCCATTGAATCAGGGGATGATTCAGGGCCTTGGCGACTTCCTCGGCCAGCATGGTTTTACCGGTGCCGGGTTCGCCTTTGACTAACAGCGGGCGACCTAGGGTAATGGCGGCGTTGACCGCCATCATCAAATCGTCGGTAGCGACATAGCTGTCGGTACCGCTAAAGCGTGCGTTTGCCATGAATGTCCTCGTCGTGACTGATCAGAGAGTGCGGCTGGAGGATATTGTAACCCAGCTCGAGTACTCCTGTCAGACACCGCCGACTAGGGTAAATGTTCCTTAGCCAGATAATCGTGCGACTGCATTTCCTGTAAGCGGCTGAGCGTGCGCTGGTACTCGAATTTGAGCTTTTCGCCTTGATAAAGTGATTCGGGAGAAACGGCGGCGGAGATAACCAATTTAACCCCGTGATCGTAGAACACATCGACTAGATTTACGAACCGCCGCGCTTGATTCTCCATCTGCCAATCCATGACCGGGATATTGGCGATCAAAACGGTATGGAAGCAACGGGCGATTTCCAGGTAATCCGCCTGACTGCGAGGACCGTCGCAAATATCTTGAAAATCGAACCAGACCACGCCGTCTGCCAAACGCTGAGTATGAATCGGGCGGTTTTCGACTTCCAGTACCGCCCCGGCTTGCCCTGCTTCGGGACTCACATTCTCGAAGGTATCGCGCAGGATGCTTTCGGCCTTGTCGTCCAACGGATGGTGATAAATTTCCGCCTTTTCCAGATAATGCAGTCGGTAGTCGGTTCCCCCATCCATATGCAAGATGACCATGTTTTCCTTGAGCAAGTCGATGGCGGGTAGGAAGCGGGTGCGCTGAAGGCCATCCTTGTACAGTGTATCGGGCGGCGTATTGGATGTGGTGATCAACGTGACTCCATTACGAAACAAAGCCTCCAGCAGCCCAGCTAGCAGCATGGCATCGGTGATGTCGGCGACGAAAAATTCGTCCAGACACAACACACGGGTTTGCTCGGCGAAGCGGCGGGCAACGGTTTGCAGGGGATCTTGCTGTCCTTTGAACTGGTTCAGGGCTTCGTGCACCCTGTACATGAAACGATGAAAATGAATTCGTTGCTTGTGTTCCAGTGGCAAAACCTCGAAAAAAGTATCCACCAGATAAGTCTTGCCGCGCCCGACCCCGCCCCATAGATAGAGACCGCGCACCAGCTGTGGGTGCTGTTCCGGCTGATTTTTGAAGCGGCTCAGCCAGCCCTGGCGTTTGGGAGGACTCGGAGCGGGTGCGGCGAGCAGTTCATCAAGAATGCGTTGCAGTTCGCGAATGGCGGTTTCCTGGGCGGGATCATGCCGAAATCCTTCGCGAGTGAGGTCGTGTTTATAACGTTCGTAGAGCATGATCCGACGACGCAGAACCCGGTTTCTGATCGGGCAGATACTGAGACCAATCGTGCTTGAGGTCGCCGAACGCAAAAAAATCCGGGTTGATCAACGTGCTGCGGGCATTATATTGCAATGCTTGCATGTGCATATCGGTCA
>JAAUQA010000049.1 GCA_012032855.1 Candidatus Competibacteraceae bacterium | reverse complement strand
TTCCTGAAGACGATACCGCAATTGCGCATGGTATCGTGCTTGGTCACTCAGGCAATTGTCCACCCCTGCAAATCCACCATTGATGAGGATATCTTTATGGAAAAAAGTAGATTGCGACCGACTATTCTGATGACAGCGGCGCTGTTATTCCCTTGGGCGCTTGCCAACGCCCAACAACAATCGGTTGATGAGTCGGCCGAACCGGCCATAGAACCTTCTGCCATTGCCGCATTGGAAAAGATGAGCGCCTATTTACGCACACTCAAGACCTACGAACTGCAAGCCGAGACCACCACTGACGAAGTGCTGGAGTCGGGACAGAAAATCCAGTTTGGCAACACGGTCAATTATCGTGTGCAAATGCCGGATCGCCTGTTCGTCGATGTCGCATCGGACCGCAAACAACGGCAGTATTTCTATGACGGCAAGACAGTCACCTTGTACGCGCCGCGCATGAAGTATTACGCCGTCTTTGATGCCCCCACCTCGATTCGTGAGACTGTTGATGCGGCCCAGGATAAGTACGCCATCGACATGCCGCTTTCCGACCTGTTTCTCTGGGGCACGGAGGCCGCGAGCACCGAGGACCTCACCGACGCAATCGAGATCGGCCCGAGCATGATCGGTGATGAGCAGTGTGACCACTATGCCTATCGTCAGGAGGACGTCGATTGGCAGTTGTGGATCCGTCAGGGTGAGCAGCCGCTGCCCTGTAAGTTGGTGATCACCACCACCGATGAGGAAAGTCAACCGCAGTACAGCGCGGTGATGACCTGGAATCTGACGCCGACTATCGACCCTGCCGGCTTTACCTTCGTAGCGCCGGATGATGCGCATAAGATCGCGATTCGCCCCGCCGACACGGAAACCCAAGACTGAGGAACGCCACTATGCACCATTCCATGACCCGCAAACTGACTGTGTTCATACTGTCATTCGTGGTGTTGACCGCGACCAGTTGGATATTCCCCGACGACAGTGAAGCACGCAAAGTCCGCAACACCACCCGCCACTCAGTCCACAAGAGTTCCCATCGCAGTGTCAAATCACATCGGGACACCAACGTGCGTCGGGATGTGAACGTGCGCCGGGATACCAACGTGCGACGCAACACCAATGTCAATGTCCGCCGCGATGTGAATGTCGATGTCGATGTCGATTACCGCAGACGCTATCCGGTCGGTGCTGCTATCGGGGCGGCGGCAGTGACAGCAGCAGTGGTCGGCTCAGTTGTCTACTCTTTGCCACCATCTGTCAGCAGTTAGTTGTCAACGGCGTCGTTTATCAGCAATGCGGCGGCAGTTGGTATCAGCCGCAGTATTCGGGTTCACAAGTCACCTACATCGTGGTCGATCAGCCGCATTAGGCGGACAGCGTCGCAGCGCAAGACTTTATGCTCCGGGCCAAGACATCGTCAAGGCCCGGCAGCCTTCGCGGGGGTATGACAGGGAACGGCCGCTCAGGGCAGATAACGCCAGTAGATATACCCGCTGCTGATTACGATGGAGAGCAGCATCAACGGAAACGCCAGCAGCATGAACTTGACGAAGCGGATCGGTTGACCAGCGCGCTCCGCAAATCCCGCCACCACCAGATTGGCGCTCGCGCCCACCAGCGTACCGTTGCCGCCGAGACAAGCGCCTAGCGACAGCGACCACCACAAGGGCAACAGTTGCACGTCGCCGCCAAAGGTGGGCGCCATCGATTTAATCAACGGAATCATGGTGGCGACGAAAGGAATGTTGTCCACCACGGCTGACAGCACCGCCGAGGACCACAGGATGACCATGGCGGTCGCACCCAAATCGCCCCCCGTCAACGCTAGTACCTGCTCGGCCAACAGGCGCAGCAGGCCGGTCGCGTCCACCCCGTGCACCACGATGAACAGGCCGACGAAGAAGAAAATCGTCACCCATTCGACCTCGCCGAAAGCCTGGTGCACGCTTTTCGATTGCGCCTCGGCATCGTTGCCGAGATTGTGCAGCAGCAACAACATCGCCGCGCCGAACAGGGCGATGGTGGCTGCCTCCAGCCCCAGCGAATGGGCTGTCATGAAACCGAGAATCACTAGCCCGATCACAATCAGGCTCTGCTTGAGCAGCCGCACATCGGTGATGGCGTCGCGCTCGTTGAATTGCATGACCCGGTTGCGATCCGCGTCGCTGGCCTTCAACTGTCTTCCCCATAACCAGTAGATCGGCAACAGGGTAGCCAGCAGAATCACCACCACGACCGGGGCCAGGTTAACCACGAAACTGTTGAAGGTCAGGCCCGTCGCGGAGCCGATCATGATGTTGGGCGGATCGCCGATCAAGGTCGCGGTGCCGCCGATGTTAGCGGAGAAGATGATGGCGAACAGGTAGGGATAAGGCGAGACTTTGAGTTCCTCGGTGATCAACAGGGTCACCGGAACGATGAGCAGCACAGTCGTCACGTTGTCCAGCAGAGCGGACAGCACGGCGGTCACCAACGACAACATCAGGAGAATTCCCCAGGGCTGGGCCTGGACTTTTTTCGCCGACCAGATGGCCAAATACTGAAATACCCCGGAACGGCGGGTAATGGCCACGATCACCATCATCCCGATGAGCAGGCCGATGGTGTTGAAATCAATGCCCTCAATGGCGGCTTCCTGGGTCAGCACGCCGCCGATGATCATCAAACCGGCCGCCGCCAGCGCGACGACGGCTCGGTTGATGCGTTCCGTCATCACCACCACGTAGGTGAGAACGAACAAGGCGGTGGCGAACCCCATGGCGGGTAACCCGAAAATCACGGTCGAGGCGACCGTCTCTTGGCCGTGCATTCAGGCGTTCTCCCCGACGATGGTCTCCAACGCTCCCCATGAGGAGATCATCCCCGCCAGCTTGCCGGTTTCTCTGTCCACCACCGGCAAGGCAATTCGCGCGCGCAGCAGCGTCAATACGGTGTCCATCAGCGAGGTGTCCGGATGCAGCAGCGGGATATCCTGACGCAGACAACTAGTCACCGGGCTATCCCATTGGGTGCGCAGATATTCGCGCAATTCCTCCAGAGTGCATTGGAAAAAGGGCACACTCTCCAAACCCTGTTCCAGCGTCAAGGCCCTGGGCAAGGCCAAGCGCAGCAGGGAATAAATCCCGAAAATGCCCAAATAACGGCCTTCCTCGTCCACCACCGGCAAATGGCGCAGGTGATGGGCCAGGATGGATTGGGTGGCGGTGCCCACGGTATCGGTGGTCCGCAACACCACCGGTCGCGAATTCATGATCGTTTGCGCGGTCATACCAAACCTCGGATCAAACTGATTGAAGGGGGGAATGCATGAGGACCAGCGGGCGCCGCGCCCGCCTCCCGAACCTTGACCCACGATCATCGGCTCAGGGGAATAGATAAGATTGCTGTCTGTGCTCGCAGCGTATAATGAGCCGAAAATTAACGCTTGGAAAGCGGCGGTTGATTGTATTGCTTACACTGCCACCGCTTCACAATATCCCTGTCATCCATTGAGGAACCCCATGTCCGCCATCCTGCCGCCGCCCGAAGGCATCGAACAAATCCCGCTCAAGACCTTCACCGAAAAAGCGTATCTGGATTATTCCATGTACGTGATTCTGGACCGCGCCCTGCCGCATATCGGCGACGGTTTGAAACCGGTACAACGGCGGATCATCTATGCCATGTCCGAGTTGGGCTTGACCGCCGCGAACAAACATAAAAAATCCGCCCGTACGGTGGGCGATGTGCTGGGCAAATACCATCCGCACGGCGACGCCGCCTGTTACGAAGCGATGGTGCTCATGGCTCAGCCGTTTTCCTACCGCTATCCATTGATAGACGGCCAGGGCAACTGGGGTTCCAGCGACGATCCCAAATCGTTCGCCGCGATGCGCTATACCGAATCACGCTTATCCCCTTTCGCTCAGGTACTGCTCGCCGAATTGGGTCAGGGCACGGTGGATTGGACAGCCAATTTGACGGCACCTTGGAAGAACCCATCCAGCTCCCAGCCCGTTTACCGCATGTGCTGCTGAACGGCACCAGCGGCATTGCTGTGGGCATGGCAACCGATATTCCACCACATAATTTGCGCGAAATCGCAGCGGCTTGCGTGCAATTACTGGACGACCCACAAACCGATATTGAGACGCTTTGCGAACTGATCCAAGGGCCGGATTATCCGGGTGGTGCGGAGATCATTACCCCGACCGAGGAAATCCAACGATTCTACCAAACCGGCTACGGTACCGTGCGGATGCGCGCCTGTTTCGAGCGGGAAAATGGCGATGTGGTGATCACCGCACTGCCCCATCAACCTCGGGAGCGCGGGTGCTGGAGCAGATCGCTGCGCAGATGAACGCCAAGAAATTGCCAATGGTGGAGGATTTAAGAGACGAATCGGATCATGAAAACCCCATTCGATTGGTGATCACTCTGCGCTCCAATCGGGTGGACAGCACCTCGTTAATGGATCATCTATTCGCTACCACCGATCTGGAACGCAGTTACCGCATCAACCTCAACATGATCGGTCTTGACGGTCGTCCACAGGTCAAGAATTTGCGGCATATTCTGGACGAATGGCTGCAATACCGGTTGATCACCGTGCGCCGCCGCCTGCAATTTCGCTTGGATCGAGTAGAACACCGACTCCACCTGTTGGCGGGCTTGTTGATCGCTTTTCTCAATCTCGATGAAGTAATCCGGATCATCCGCAGCGAAGACCATCCTAAAGCCGCGTTGATCAGTCGTTTCGGTCTGTCCGAAACGCAGGCCGAAGCCGTCCTGGAAACCCGTTTGCGGCAATTGGCCCGCCTGGAAGAAATGAAAATTCGCGCCGAACAGGACGAACTCGGTCAGGAGCAGGCTGAATTGCAAACCTTGCTGAGTTCGGACAGCCACCTGAAAAGTCTGATCCGCCGGGAAATCCAACAGGACGCCGCCGAATACGGCGATGCGCGCCGTTCCCAATTGGTAGAGCGGCGTCCCGCCCAGGCCTTGGACGAAACCAGCCTGACGCCCAGCGAACCGATAGTCGTGGTGCTGTCGCAAAAAGGTTGGGTACGGGCCGCGAAGAAAGAAATTGATGCGGAAACGCTGAGCTACAAGGCCGGCGATGGCTTTTTATGCCAAGCCCAGGGCCGCAGCAATCAATCAGCGGTCTTCTTGGATTCCACCGGCCGCAGTTACGCCTTACCCGCACACACGCTAGCTTCGGCGCGAGGTTACGGAGAACCGTTGACAGGCCGGTTCAGTCCACCGGCCGCAGCACGCTTCGTGAGCGTTCTGTTGGATAATCCGGAAGCATGTTATCTCTTGGCATCCGACGCCGGCTACGGCTTTATCTGCACGATTGAGGATTTGCTGGGCCGCAATAAAGCCGGCAAGGTGGTGCTGACTCTGTCGCCGGGTGCTCAACCACTGTTGCCAGTGCCTGCCGCTGACCCGGAACGGGATAGTTTATTGGCTGTCTCCAGCGATGGTCATCTGCTGGTTTATCCGGTACACGAGTTACCCCGGATGGCCAAGGGCAAAGGCAACCGAATCATCAGCCTGCCCACCGCACGGTCGTCCGAGCAGCAACCTACGCTGGTCGCGCTGCTGTGTGCCGCTCCCGAAGCGAGTGTGGTGTTCCAATGCGGCAAACGCCAGCTGACCTTAAAACCTGCCGATTGGGCGCTGTATAACGGCAAACGCGGACAGCGCGGGAAAACCTTACCGCGCGGGTTTCAGCGGGTGGAAAAGCTCACTCTGGAAAGCTGAGGGTGATGGATGGTGAGTGCAGCTATTCCTGATTTTCCGGCACGATGGGATCACCCACCCGCACGATCTTCATCACATTGGTACGCCCCGAAACCCCGGTAAAATCGCCTTTGGTCAGAATCACCAAATCGCCTTCCCGCACCGCGCCACGATTCAACACGGTGTTGATCGCGTCTTGAATCACCAGAGCGGGATTAGCGTGTAACACATCGAAATTGACCGGATACACGCCTCGATACAACGTCACGCGTCGCCTAGTCGACTCATGGCGGGTGAGCGCATAAATCGGAATACCGGAGCTGATACGCGACATCCACAGCGGGTGAAGCCGGACTCGGTCAATGCGACAATAGCGCGCACGCACATGTGATTAGCCGTGTACATGGTGGCCATGGCAATCGCTTCACCCACACCGTGGAAATACGAGTTGATGCGGTGATCGGAGAGCCGTGTTTCCCGCTGCTTCTCTGCCCCCAGGCAGATTCTTGCCATCGCCTGCACCGCTTGTACCGGATAACTGCCGGCAGCGGTTTCCGCCGACAACATCACGGCATCCGTACCGTCCAATACCGCATTGGCGATATCCAGCACCTCGGCGCGGGTCGGAGTCGGACTCTTGATCATCGATTCCATCATCTGGGTAGCGGTGATGGAGATCTTATTCATAGCGCGGGATACCCGGATGATGCGCTTTTGCACGCCGGGCAGTTCCGCATCGCCGATTTCCACTCCCAAGTCGCCACGCGCAATCATGACCGCATCGCTGGCCTCGACGATCTCTTCGATATTGGTCATGGCCTCGGCCCGTTCGATCTTGGCGACCATCGCGGCGTGTCCACCCGCCGCTTGCATTAACTCACGGGCTTCTTGCACATCGGCCGCATTGCGGGGAAAGGAAATCGCCAAATAATCGACTTCAAGCTCGGCTGCAGTGCGAATATCCTCTCGATCTTTGGCCGTCAGCGCCGGCGCCGATAGACCACCACCCTGGCGGTTGATGCCCTTTTTGTCCGATAATTCACCACCCACCCAAACCCGGCAAATGACCTGCGGACCCGCCACGTCCTCCACTACCAGAACAATACGCCCGTCATCCAGTAACAGCGTGTCACCGATTTGCACATCTTGCGGTAGCGCTTTGTAGGTGATGCCGACGGTTTCCACATTACCGACATCCGCTGCCAGATCGGCATCCAGCACGAATCGGTCACCCTCCTCAAGGGTGACCCGCCCGCCACGAAAGCCATGAATGCGAATCTTGGGACCCTGCAGATCGGCCAATATGCCAACATCCCGACTATGTTCGGCGGCGCACTCGCGGACTTGCCGAACACGCTTGCGGTGCTCTTCAGCAGTACCGTGGGAAAAATTCAGCCGCACCACATCCACGCCGGCGCGAATAATGCCATCCAATATCTTGGGATTATCGGTCGCGGGTCCAAGTGTGGCGAGAATTTTGGTGCGCCTCAGCATGATACAAGTCCTCTGTGTCGAACATCGTTCGCTTATAATGAACGGCATCAATTGTAATGACTATGATGACAATACAGCGAAATGCCGTTGAATGTTGCTTGGAGAAGTAAAACCCAGCAAGGTTCAGGGTGTTGTCCGTGCACCCAAGCATGAATCCCCGGAGCACTAAACTATTGTGAAATTATCCGCCACCGCACTCACTGCTATTCACAGCCTACCGCTGCATTACCAAGGCAAAGTCCGTGATATTTATACCGTTGATGAGCGCCATTTTTTGATGGTTGCCAGCGACCGGTTATCCGCTTTCGATGTCGTGTTGCCCACCCCAATTTCCGGCAAGGGAGCGGTGCTCACCGCGTTGTCCAATTTCTGGTTTCAGCGTACCGCATCCATCATCCCCAATCATGTGCTGTTGGCTGAGAAAACCCTGACGGACGCCTTGCCCGACCCCGCCGAACGTGATTCGGTCGCAGAACGCGCCGTCGTGGTGCGCCGCCTGAAGGGATTACCGGTTGAGGCCATCGTACGCGGTTATTTGATCGGATCCGGCTGGAAAGATTATCAAAAGACCGGCGAGGTGTGCGGTATTCGACTACCGGCCAAGCTGCAATTAGCAGATTCCTTGCCGGAACCGATTTTTACCCCATCCACCAAGGCTGACTTAGGGACTCACGATGAGAACATCGATTTTGCCCGGACTGTCGATTTATTGGGAGAGGATCGTGCCGAACAAGTGTGTGATGTGAGCCTGAAATTGTACCGGGAAGCGGCTCGCTACGCTCGGCAGCGCGGCATACTCATCGCCGACACCAAATTCGAATTCGGTCTGGATGAAAACGATCAATTAGTGCTGATGGATGAGGTATTGACGCCCGACTCGTCACGCTTTTGGCCGGCGATCAGTATCAGCCGGGCCGTAATCCGCCGAGCTTCGATAAGCAATTCGTGCGCGATTATTTGGAGACCCTGGACTGGGACAAACGTCCGCCCGGACCGGAATTGCCCGCTGAGATCGTCGCCAAAACCTCCGCCAAGTATCAGGAAGCTTTGCGCCGTTTGACGAAGGGCTGAACTCCATTGCACCTCAATTTGCCCAGCCGTCGAATGGGCAACACGTTCAGTTTGAGAAATGGGGTTACTAATTGCATGTGATTTGCCTATAGTATCGTTCATAATCACTGCCGGGCGTCTCCGGCAGTGACTACAATCCCATCCCTTTACGACCCGTCCCCGCCGCTTGGGGAGCTCATCAGGCACAGGAGGTTGATTGTGCAACCCTCGTCTCTAAGGATCATGCTGTATTCACTGCTCAACCGGTTACCCCGCTTTCCAGTGTATCTCGTTGCCACACTGGTTAGTGTGGGCATAACCAGCCAACCGACAGCTGCCCAAACTCCCCCTCCCTTGGAAGTGACCGTGGTCGATGTCAAATCGGAGGACACCCCCGCTGTTTTCGAATTCACCGGCAAAACCGAAAGCTCGCGCGAAGTGGTGATCAGCGCCCGAGTCACCGGTTACATCGAAAAAATTGCTTATGAGGAAGGCGCAGTGGTACAACAGGGTGATCTGCTGTTCCAGCTTGATCCCAGACCTTTCAAGGCCGCCCTGGATAATGCCAAAGGGGTGCTGGCTCAGGAACAAGCCAAACTCAAAAACGCCCGTCGCACCTTGGAGCGTATTAAACCACTGGCGCGTGAAAACGCGGTCAGCCAGAAAGATCTCGACGATGGAACAGCCGCCGTGCTCACCGCCCAAGCAGCGGTTCAATCGGCCAAAGCCCAAGTTGATGAAGCCGAAATCAACCTGGGTTACGCCACCATTCGTTCACCACTAACCGGTTTGGCCGGTCGTTCGGAAAAACGCGAAGGTAGCTTAGTCACCGCCGGGCAGGACAGCCAGTTGACCACTATCGTGCGCTTGGACCCGATTTGGGTCAACTTCAGCGTGGGTGAAAACGAGGTGCTCAAATTCCGCCAGGAACGTGACACCGGAAAACTACGCGACATCGATAATACCCAAGTCGAACTCGTTCTGGCGGATGGTTCGGTTTACCCGGAGAAAGGGATAATCAATTATGTCGCCCCCTCGATCGACCGAGAAACCGGAACACTGGCCTTGCGCGGTGAACTCCCCAATTCCAAGGGCGTTTTGAGCCCCGGCTTGTTTGTTCGTGTTCGCCTGGAAGGGGCGGTTCGTACCGATGTATTGATGGTGCCGCAACGGTCGGTGATGCAGGGTGCTCAGGGCAAGTTTGTTTATGTCGTTGACGAGGGCGGCAAGGCAGAAGCGAAGCCGGTGCAGGTTGGCGATTTTTACGGCGATCAGTGGATCGTCACTGGTGGCTTGAATGGCGGCGAACAGGTTGTCGTGGACGGTGCCATCAAGATTAGGCCGGACTCACAGGTCAAAATCGTCCCGGCGAAAACGAATCCTCCAGCAACCAGCCAGCAATAAGGGACTCGCTTCATGATCTCACGCTTTTTTATCGACCGCCCGATCTTTGCGGCGGTTATCTCCATTGTGGTGACGCTGGCTGGTGGGGTAGCCATGCTTGGCCTACCTATCGCGCAGTTTCCGGAAATTACCCCGCCATTGCTGCAAGTCGTGACCAGTTACCCCGGCGCCAATGCGGAAACCACAGCCAATACGGTAGCGGCTCCGGTCGAGCAGCAGATCAACGGCGTCGAGAACATGATCTACATGCAGTCGAACAATTCGGCTAGCGGTGACATGGCGCTCAACGTCTATTTTGATATTGGCACCGATTTGGACGCCGTGCTGCCCGATTTCACTAACCGCGTCAATCTAGCCAATCCCGCAATGCCGGAAGATGTGCGGCGTAACGGCCTGACCATCAAAAAGGCTTCATCCAATATTTTGATGATCGTGGCCATCAATTCCGACGGCACCCAGGACCCTAATTTTGTTGCCAACTATGCCAACATCAATGTCGTCGATGATCTCAAAACGCTATTACGGGGTGCCAGTCAGATCTCACTGCTGGCACGTCTGATTATGCGATGCGTATCTGGCTCAAACCGGATCGCATGGCAGAGTTGGGTTTTACCGTCAGCGATATTTCGCCAAGCGATCCAGGAACAAAATGCGCAGTTCGCCGCAGGCAAAGTCGGCCAAGCGCCGACCAGCTATCCGGTAGAGCTGACTCTGCCGGTCTCCGCCAAGGGTCGCTTGACTGAGCCTGCCGAGTTTGAACAGATTATTCTGCGTTCTAATCCCGATGGTTCGGCGGTGCGTTTGCGTGATGTGGCGCGGGTGGAATTAGGCATTCAAGGGTATGACTTTTACGGTCTGTTAAACGGCAAAGCCACTAGCGCCATATTGGTGTATCAACAGCCGGACGCCAATGCGCTGGATGTCGCCGAACAAATCATCGCTCGCATGGAAGAGCTGGCCGAAGGATTCCCGCCAGGTGTCAGTTACTCGATTCCCTACAACACGACGCAGTTTATCGAGGTCTCGATCGAAGAGGTCATCCACACCTTTTTCGAAGCCCTGGCCCTGGTCGTGCTCGTCGTCTTCGTGTTTCTGCAGAACTGGCGCGCCACACTTATCCCCTGCCTAGCGGTGCCGGTGTCCATTATCGGCACCTTTATCGGTATGCAGTTGTTCGGTTTCTCGCTCAACACCCTGACTCTATTCGGGTTGGTATTAGCGATCGGCATCGTGGTGGATGACGCCATTGTGGTCATCGAAAACACCGAACGCAACATGCATGATTTGGGGCTGGACGCCAAGGAGGCGGCGCGCAGGGCAATGGACGAAGTCACCGGCCCCATTATCGCCACGACTTTGGTGGTGGTCGCGGTATTCTTACCGTCTGCCTTACTGAGCGGCATTACCGGGCAGATGTTCAAGCAGTTTGCGGTGACCATGGCGGTGTCAGTGGTCATTTCTTCGATTGTGGCGCTGACCCTTAGTCCCGCTCTGGCAGCCCTGTTGTTGTCTCCGCAAAAAGGCCAAAAAGAACATTCTCTTTAGAAAATTCGATGCGGGTTTTGATTGGCTCACCAAGGGCTATGTTGCAGGCTCATCTTTTTTAGTGCGGCGGATATTACTGAGTCTGGCGCTGTTCGGTGGCCTGCTGTTTCTCATTTGGGGATTATTCCAAACCGTACCTGGTGGTTTCGTGCCGGATGAGGACCAAGGCTATTTGATTGCCGTCGCGGTGCTTCCCGACGGGGCCAGCCAAGATCGTACTGTAGGCGTCGTCGATCAAGCCAATCAGATTTTCCGACAGAATCCCGCAGTAAAAGACATCGTCAGTTTGGTGGGTTTCAGTCTGTTGGACGGCCAAGTCAAACCCAATTATGCGACCTTCTTTCTCACTCTAAAGCCTTGGGACGAACGAACGGAACCCGATCAGCACGCCTTCGTGGTGCAACAAACCATTCAGGGACAGGTCTTTCAGCAAATTAATGAAGCCCAGGTTGTCGTGTTTAACCCACCGCCGATCCCCGGCATGAGCAGCACGGGTGGTTTTGAATTCTGGATTCAGGATCGTGGTGGTGCAGGTCCTAAAGCACTGGAAGAAGCCGTGCAGGAGTTCATTGCCAAAGCTAAAGAAAAACCGGAACTCGGGGCATTAACCACTACCTTCCGGGCTAGTTCGCAACAGTTGTTTGTTGACCTGGATCGTGAGAAGGCACGCTCTTTCAATGATGCCGATCAATG